>JAUZOH010000172.1 GCA_030706565.1 Bacteroidota bacterium
AAATATGATTAATATTCCGGTTTACTGGTTCTTGAAGAGTGGAAGAAGGGTTAATGATGGGCAACAGGAGCAATACAGACAGCAAAATGCATATAGGAATCAAAGCCTGTTGGTGTTGGAGGGTTTTTTTATGAAAATGTTGGGAGATTAATTATTGAATGAATTATCGTTTTATAAATCAAGGTTTCGACTTATGAAAATTATCTGTTATCTGTTTTATGTTTTTGTGATATTGTTATCATTCAAAAGCACAGTATCCATTGCAGCAAATAAAGATGAAGAAGGCTGGATATTAAGGTGCGATGATTATAATGGTGATTATACGGGAGCACCTGTTGCCAACGGGACGATAGGCATCCTGCCATGGAAAGAACCTTTTTCTATCCGTCACGTGATACTTAACCATATTTTCGAATACAGTGATGCAGACGGAGTCAACAAGGTTATGCAGGGGATCAATCCGTTCAATCTGGCAATGACGGTCGATGGTGATCTTATTGATGGAAAGGACATAACTTCCTGGCAACAATGGATTGACATGCGTAATGCCAGCCATAACACATCTTTCATTGCCAACGGCAAAGTAAAGGTGGAATATTCTGTGGTTGCCCTTCGGAATATGCCTTATGCTGCTGTGGTAAACGTTCATCTGACGGCTTTGAAAGATGCCGGGATTTCCTTTACTACCGGAATGAAGGTTCCGGAGAGGGAATACCAGAGTCCGCAATTTCTGTTTCAGACCTTTAACAGAGGGGGGCAGAAGGACGGAATCCTTCAAACAATTGCAAAAACTTCTCACGACCGTTATGAAGTCTCGGCAGCTTCTTCTTTTATTTTTCAGGAAGGAAAATTTGATTATAAATGCTTAGACAATCAATCAGCCCAGGCCGGAATAAGGCTTTTATCCGGGCAGAAAGCAGTTTTCAGTCTCGTGGGAACCATTTGTACGACCCATGATTTCAGCGATCCGTTCAGCGAGTCCAAGAGAGAAATCATATATATACATCATCAGAACGTAGATAGCGTATTGGCCGTTCACAAAAAATGCTGGAACGAACTGTGGAAGGGCGACATCGAAATAAGGGGGGATGTGGAGGCACAGCATGTTGTGCGGTTTGCCCTGTACAATTTGTATTCATTTTGCCGGCAGGGAACAGATTTGAGTATCTCCCCGATGGGATTATCATCGCAGGGGTATAACGGGCATATATTCTGGGATGCGGAAACCTGGATGTTTCCATCTATGTTGCTGATGAATGAAGGGATAGCAAGATCCATGATCAGTTACAGGACTGGTCGCCTGAAAGCTGCCGAAAGGCGTGCCGCCTCATACGGATATGCCGGGGCAATGTTTCCATGGGAATCGGACGATTTCGGAGAGGAATCTACGCCGATCTTTGCCATTACAGGACAATTTGAGCATCATATCAGCGCAGACATAGCCATTGCCTGCTGGAATTATTACTGTGTAGCACACGATAAAAAATGGTTGACGGAAAAAGGATGGCCCCTGATCAGGGAAGTGGCTGAATTTTGGGCCAGTCGTGTGAGAAAAAATACGGACGGCAGTTATTCGATTCCCGGAGTGGTTGGAGCAGATGAATATGCGGAAGGCATAACAGACAACGCCTTCACCAACGGATCTGCTATCAAAGCCTTGCACTGTGCAGTAAAAGCAGCAAAAGAGTTGAATGAAAAGGCCCCATCGGAATGGGCGGATATTGCGGATAAAATCCGGATTATTCACGGCCAGGACGGAATTACACAGGAATATGAGGGATACAAAGGTCAACAGATCAAGCAGGCTGATGAGAATCTATTGGCATATCCCCTGGGTATCATAACGGACAGAGATCAAATAAGGCGCGATCTGGAATATTATGATGCAAAAATTGACCATAAAAACGGACCTGCAATGACTTACGGGATCTTCTGCGTGCAGTATGCCCGTATAGAAGATGCCCGGAAAGCGGAAGAAACGTTCAGAAGGTGTTACCGGCCGAACATGAGACCGCCTTTTGGAGTGTTTGCTGAGACTCCGAGCTCTCATAACCCTTATTTTGCAACCGGAGCGGGAGCTTTATTGCAGGCTGTGATAAACGGGTTTGGAGGATTGGAAATAACCGACAAGGGCATTGTTCAATGTAAGTCGGTATTACCGGCTTCATGGGAAAGTCTTACCATTAAAGGAGTGGGAATGGCTCATAAGACTTACAGGGTTGTTAATGAAAAATAAAATGAATAATTCAACTTAATTATTTCAATATCCATAACAAAAATTTATTTTTATTAAAATCTAATTAAAAGTGATCATGAAAAAGAATGTTTTATTTTTTTTACTGTTGATGTTTTTTTCAACAGCGATTTTATTTGGTCAGACAAATGATCCTTTGCCTGCAAAAGGAGCAGAAATCGTATCCGGAAATGCGAGGTTTACTGTCTTGACTCCCCGGGTAATCAGAATGGAATGGGATAGCACCGGAACATTTTGCGATAACGCATCATTTATTGCGGTTAACAGGAAGTTGCCTGTACCTGAGTTTAAAGTGAAAAGAAGTGGAAAATATCTTACGGTAAAAACTTCTGAAATTGAGTTAAAATATAAGATCAACAGTGGAAGGTTTACTTCTCAAAATCTGAGTGTAACTTATCTGGACAAACGAAATGCTTTTGTATGGAAACCAGGTGAAAAGCAAAAGGGTAACCTCAAGGGGACGTATCGTACTCTTGATGGATGTAACGGAGCATATCATGATGGTAAGTCCAGAATACCGATTGAAGACGGACTTCTTTCGACAGACGGATGGACATTAATTAACGATTCCAAAGGATTTTTATTCGATAAGAGCGACTGGCCGTGGGTGGAGGAAAGAAAGAATCAGAATGGGCAGGATTGGTATTTTATGGCTTATGGGAAGAATTACAAAGAAGCTTTGAAAGAATACACGGAGTTTGCAGGGAAAGTACCTATGCCTCCACGTTATGCCTTTGGTTATTGGTGGTCAAGATACTGGAATTATTCGGACAACGAACTGAGAAACCTGATAGGGAATTTCAGACGTTTTAATATTCCGCTGGATGTGTTGGTCATCGATATGGACTGGCACGGGGACAATGTCGATTCGAAACAAACCTGGACAGGATGGACATGGAACGGCAACTTGTTCCCGGATTATAAGGATTTTCTGCAGTGGTTGAAAAAGGAGCAGGTGAAAACCACACTGAACCTTCATCCTGCCGATGGGGTAGCTCCTTTCGAGGATTGCTACGCTGATTTTGCAAAAGCAATGGGTGTGGATCCTGCCAGCAAAAAAACAATACCTTATGAAGGTTCGAACAAAAAGTTCATGGAAACACTGTTCAATCAGATTTTGCATAAATACCAGCAAGAAGGAATAGATTTCTGGTGGTTGGATTGGCAGCAGTGGCCGAACGACAGAAAGTTGACAAATTTAAGCAATACCTGGTGGCTGAACTATATGTTCTTTACCGACATGGAACGTAACGGCGACAAGCGCCCAATGCTTTATCACCGCTGGGGCGGACTTGGCAACCACCGTTACCAGATCGGATTTTCAGGAGATACTTATATTACCTGGAATAGCCTGGCTTTCCAGCCATACTTCACCAATACGGCATCTAATGTGCTTTACACTTACTGGAGTCACGATATAGGCGGGCATATGCCTTTTAAAGGGAACAAGGATTTCGATCCTGAACTTTATGTCAGATGGATGCAGTATGGTGCTCTGAGTCCGATTTTCAGGACTCATTCTACCAAAAATATGTATGTCAACAAGGAACCATGGAATTTCAAGGGAGAATATTACGATGCTATCCAAAACAGCATTCTGTTACGTTACCGTCTGGTACCTTATATTTATACAATGGCCAGGAAAACCTATGATGAAGGTATAGGCCTTTGCCGTCCCTTATATTATGATTATCCTGACGACCAGCAGGCTTATGCAGACAGTACGGAATACATGTTTGGTGACAATATGCTTGTTGCCCCTATAGGAAAACCGATGGAAAATGGAGCATCTAAAGTGAAAGTATGGTTGCCTGAAGGAAACGACTGGTATGAATGGAATACAGGAACGATGCTTAAAGGGGGACAGGAAATTGAGAGGGAATTTTCCCTGGATGAGTATCCCTTATATGTAAAAGCAGGGGCCGTTATTCCGATGTATAGACCGGGTTTGAAGAATCTGGAATCTGCACCCAAAGCATTGGAAATAGACGTGTTCCCCGGAAAGGGCGGTGAAATGAAAATATACGACGATTCCGGGCTCAATAAGGATTATGCCAAAGAATACTCGTTTACCAATGTAAGCTCCACCGTCACAGGAAGTGAACAGAAAATAACAATCAATCCCGTAGAAGGTTCTTATACAGGAATGCCCGAAAGCAGGGATTATTACGTGAAGGTATGGGGTGCCGGAATGCCCGAAAAGGTAACAATCAACGGGAAGGAGATTCCATATAGTACTACAGATAATGATTTGTCATGGAGATATATAGGGAGTGAACTCTCATTTGAAATTTCTCTAAAGGGCCTGGATAGAAAAGAAAAAGCGGAGATAGAAATCACCTATGGAAGTGGCCAGGGAATTGACCTTAACAACGGACTGGTGAAGGAGTTAAAAGTGTTCTCGAAAAAATGCACCGAAGCTAAAGCCCAGGGTAAGTTATTGAATTTTGTTAATGAGACAATTGGAAAATGTGAGGAAACAAATAGAGAGATTGAGTACGATCCCCAGAACTTCTACAAATACATAAAATATTTCATAGACAATAAAGACAAAGCTTTTGATTCGATGAAATAAAAAATTCTGATTGTACTGCATAAAGAAGGAGGGATGTTATTTATTCCCTTCTTTTGTTCATTATACTTAAGGAAAACCGTATTAAACTGTACTATTTATGCAGTCACCAGATTTGAAAAGAAAGTCCCGGAAGGGAGTAGAATTAAAGAAAACCATTTTATCAGGCATTAGGACATATAAAGGAATTAGAATAATTACAAACAGTTTTTTAATTAACTTTGAATACCTTAATCATGAAAAATGAAAACAGCTTGTAGTCATCTTAAACTGACCGTATTTATTTTTTTCGTGGCATTTCATTCGACGGGATCAGTTTTGGCCCGTATTACTGAAAATGTAAATATAGAAAGATGGATCAGGACAAATTTCTCAAACCGTCAGTTACCCCCCTTTTCGTTTGAGTACGGAGAAAAATCATCGGATACTTTCATTAAAAGTTGGAAATACAGGGAAGAAAAGCTTTCCGTTGAAGGTGATAACGTGGTCAAATATAGATATACCTATCAGGATTCCCAAACAGGTTTAAAGGTTGAGTGTGAAGTGACCGGTTATCCATCTTTTCAGGCAGTGGAATGGCTGCTGAAATTCTCAAACACCTCTCAAAAGAATACCCCGTTGCTTTCAAAAGCCAAAGTGATAGACCGGGTTTTTTCTTCTGCCAAAGAAGGTACTTTTATTTTACATCATAATAATGGAAGTACGGCGCAACAAAAAGACTTTTCACCGGTTGATGAGAAACTGATTGGTGGAAAAGAAGTTTATATTGCTCCAAAGACAGGCCGTTCTTCCGAAGGAGGAGCTTTCCCTTTTTTTAATATTGAATACCCCGATAATCGCGGTGTTGTCGTTTCCATTGGATGGACAGGCAACTGGTATGCTTCTGTTCAGCAAAAGAGCAAAAAAGAAGTAGTCCTGCATACGGGGATGGAAGAGATGAATCTGATTCTTTATCCGGGAGAAAAGATCAGAACTCCACTGTGTGGGCTGATGTTTTGGGAAGGAGAGGACAGGATGACCGGCCATAATCAGTTCCGGAAGTTTATTTTATCCCACCATTCACGAAAATTAAATGGGAAATTTGCTGAATACCCAATTTCCGGTGGTTTTAACTGGGGAGATCCTTACCCTTGCAACGAGTATAGTTGCCTGACAGAAGATTATGCTTGTGCCCTGATTAACCGTTACAAACGGTTCGGGATAACCCCTGAAGTATTCTGGCTTGATGCCGGCTGGTACAAAGGCTGCAGTGAAACAGGATGGGGGGCTAATGTGGGCAACTGGAGTGTGGATAAAGACCGCTTCCCCAATGGGTTGAAGCCTGTATCGGATGCGGCTCACCGGATTGGTGCCAAATTTATGGTTTGGTTTGAACCGGAACGGGTACATGAAGGAACAGCTATTGACAGGGAACATCCTCAATGGTTGCTTCGGTTGCCCGGAAATGACAACCGCTTGTTTAACCTGGGCAATCCTCAGGCCCGTATATGGCTGACTGATTTGATAACCAATTTAATGAAAGAGAACGGCATTGATTATTACCGGCAGGATTTTAATATACATCCCGTGGATTTCTGGAAAAACAATGATCAGCCCAAACGTATCGGAATGACTGAAATCCGGTATGTCGAAGGATTATATGCTTTTTGGGACAGCATTTTGGTCCGTTTTCCCAATGCCCTGATTGATAACTGTGCCAGCGGGGGCAACCGGCTTGATCTCGAAACTGTTTCGCGTAGTGCTCCTTTATGGCGTACCGATTATGGTTATGGAGAGCCGAACGGGTACCAATGCCATACCTATGGATTGAATTTTTATCTGCCCTTAAGCGGAACTGGATTATATAGGACGGATCCTTTTTCTTTCCGTTCGAGTATGGGCAGCGCAGTGGTTCTGAACTGGAAATTGACCAATAACGATATGTCTATCCCGGAAATGCAACAATGTGTGGCGGATTTTAAACGATTGCGTCCCTATTATTACGGAGATTATTATCCTTTAACTTCTCCTGAAAACATAACCGGGGATGAAGTGTGGCTTGCTTATCAGATGAACCGTCCTGACCAAAAAGACGGCATCATCGTTGCTTTCCGCAGAAAAAACAATCGCGAAACAAGCATCAGGGTTTTTTTGAAAGGTCTGGATCCCGGAATGAATTATGAATTGTATAATGAAGATTCAAAACAAAAAATCATAGAAAAAGGGAGAACCTTAATGGCAGGATTCAATATAAACATTCAGACGAATCCCGGATCCTTATTAATTACCTATAAAAATGTCGATAATTAATGACTGCCCAATGTTAATTCTTATGAAAATAATAAAAGGATGTTTATTCTAAATCTGAAAATTTGATCATGATCAAAAAATCTATATCCGCAATAATCATTTTACTTTTTATAATACTGCAAACTACTTATTGCTGGGATGAAAAAAGTGATAGTTTAAAAATTGAAAAAGTATTGTCCTTCATGACTTTGGAAGAAAAAGTTTCTTTATGTTCGGGAGGAGGCTCCTTTTTTAAAGGAATAAAACGGTTGAACATACCTAATATAGGTTTTACCGATGGGCCACGTGGGCCCAATGCGAAAGCCGGTACGACAGCTTTTCCTTCGGGTGTGCTTTTCGGTTCGACCTGGAATCCGGAATTGGTTGAAAAAGCAGGTAAAGTGATGGGCGAAGAAACGCGTGCGCTGGGTAAAAGCATCATATTAGGCCCTGGTTTAAACATCCTCAGGGACCCTCTTGGCGGAAGATTCTTTGAGTATTATACGGAGGACCCTTTTCTGAATGCTGCAATTGCTGTAGCTCAGATAAAGGGTATTCAAAGTCAGGGCGTTGCTGCCTGTGCTAAACATTATGTTTGCAACAACAGGGAAAACAACAGAAATTTTTATATGTCCGTGCTTGATGACCGTACCTTGCATGAAATATATCTTCCGGCCTTTAAAGATGCAGTAAGGCAGGCGGATGTGGCTACGATAATGACTTCAGCAAACGGCGTAAATTATGAATTCGTCAGCGACAGCAGAAAACTGCTAACGGATATTTTAAAAAACAAATGGGGATTTAAAGGATTTGTAATGACAGACTG
>JAUZOH010000173.1 GCA_030706565.1 Bacteroidota bacterium
AAACTTTCCCTCAACCTTATAAAGAAAAATGTCTCCTTGTTGATGCAATTAATTAACCATGTTAGCGATTTACAAAAATCGGATCAAAAGTCCTTAAAGTTATCTGTGTCGGTTATAGAATTAATTGGTTTTGTTCAATCGGTTATTAATTCATTTAAAGGTATGGCCGAGCAGAAAAATATTCAACTGATTTTAGAGATTACTTCATCAGAAATTTATGTATGGCTAGATGCCGAAAAATTGAAACTTATTTTTTATTACCTGTTTTCCAGGGCAATAAAATCTTCAAATCGGGGTACAAGTATTCTGGTCTCCCTAAAACAAAAGGAATCTGCCGTACAAATAAAAGTTACAGGTCAGAAATTGGGGCTTACAGATGATGAAAAAGAAAAGGTTTTCAATGGTTCTTCCCCTTCGAAAAGGAACAAGAAAACACTCGGCAAATATGATATTGGTTTCCCCTTGGTCAAAAACCTGGTAGAACTGCAAAAAGGTAAAATAGAATTAGAAAAAAAAGAGGGGGAAAGTTCTTGTTTTACCCTGACATTCCAACAGGGCAAAGATCATTTTTCGGCTGAAGAGATAAAAAATTCAGAAAACGATTTTATTTTTGACCAGACAAAGCCGGACCTATCCCCGACATTTATGAATGATATTGGTGACCAAAAAATTTTAATCGTGGAAGATAACCCTGACATGATTGATTTTCTGGTGCTGTTATTGGAAAAGTATTTCGCATTAAAGGCTGCGAATAATGGACAGGAAGCATTGGAAATGATACCGGATTTTATGCCTGATCTGATCATCTCTGATATCATGATACCTGCAATGAATGGAATAGATTTTTGCAAACAGGTAAAAAACAACATCAAAACCTCCCATATCCCCATTATTTTACTTTCATCAAAAACAGATATTAAAACTCATGTTGACAGCCTGGAAACCGGTGCCGATGCTTATATTGAAAAACCCTTTTATAGCCCTCTGCTTTTGGCAAATATCCATTCGCTTTTAAAAAACAGAGAATATATTAAAGCTCAATTCAACGTATCGGATTTAAAGTTTAGTTTGCCCAATCAATTATCCAAACAGGACCGGAACTTCATTAAAATGGTAAATGAAATCATTGAATCCAAACTTGCAGACCCACTATTTAATGTTGAAGAATTGAGTAAAAAGGCAAACATGAGCAGGGCAACATTCTATCGCAAATTCACAGGCCTGATCGGTATAAATCCTGCCGATTATATTCGCAAAAACCGTTTAAAAAAAGCTTATGCCCTTATAAAGGATAAACAGCTAAACATATCCCGGGTGGCTGAATATACTGGTTTTCTTAGTGTTTCACAATTCAGAAAAAGTTTTAAAAAAGAATTTGGCAAAACACCTTCAGAAATTCAAAAAAAGCAAACCTGAAAAGCAAACTTGAAGTATTAAGTATAACCAGCATTAAGAGCACCATGAAATTAAAGGTATTCACTAATTTCAGCACTTCTTATCTCAATGTAATAATATTCTCTTACGACAAGTAAAATCAAGAGTTTCGCTGAGTGTTACCATAGTATCCAGTTATGGCCACATTTTTAAGGGGTTGGGGTAAATTTGTATTTTTTGCGTTTCTGCGCCTTAGTGGTCAACGTATTTTTGAAGAATTTTTCCTTAAAATCGCATATACCTGATTTAATTGACATTAAATTTTTCGATCCGGTGATGTTTTAAATTCACAAAATAAAAAATTTGATAAATTGATTTTTTTTAAATGTAAATAAATACTTTTACCCCCAAATAGGTTATGCTTCAAGAATAATCTGAAAAAACCTCGTAAACAAAATACTAAACTTATGGAGTCCAAAAAATCATCGCGTCGTCTGTTTTTAAAACAGGCCGCCGCATTTTCTGCCTTAGCGGCACTTCCAACAATATTGACAAGAACGGCATCCGGGATGACGCTTCCTACGACAAAGTTGGCCAGTGCAAGCGAACGTGTTAATCTTGCATGTTGTGGTATCGGCAATCGTGCTGCTGAAGATATCAATGCAATGTATAATACAGGATTAGTAAACATCGTAGCCCTTTGTGATGTGGATATGGGAGCCCCACAAACATTGGAAATTCTTAAGAAATTTCCCAATGTACCGCGTTTCCAGGATTTTAGGAAGATGTTCGATAAAATGAGCAATCAAATCGATGCCGTGTGCGTTGCCGTTCCGGATTTCTCTCATTTTCCGATCACTATGTTGGCCATGAATCTGGGTAAACATGTATATTGTGAGAAACCTTTAGCCCGGACTTTCAATGAAATTGAACTGATGATGAAAGCCGAGAAGAAATACAAGGTAGCTGCTCAAATGGGTAACCAGGGACATTCAGAAGCCAATTATTTCCAGTTTAAAGCATGGACAGAAGCCGGTATCATCAAAGATGTCACCGCTATAACCGCTCACATGAATTCAGCCCGTCGTTGGCACGGATGGAATACCCACATTACAAAATTCCCTGACGCACAACCCATCCCTTCTACACTCGACTGGGATACATGGCTGATGACAGCTAAGTATCATGACTACAACAAAGATTATATAAACGGACAATGGCGCTGCTGGTTTGATTTCGGTATGGGCGCATTGGGTGACTGGGGTGCTCACATTCTCGATACAGCTCATGAGTTCCTGCATCTTGGATTGCCTTTTGAAGTTAATCCTTTAAAACTTGACGGACATAATGACTTTTTCTATCCCCAGGCTTCTACATTATTGTTCAGATTTCCTAAACGGGAAAACATGCCCCCGGTTGACGTAACCTGGTATGACGGAATCAATAATATTCCTTCTGTTCCAAAAGGTTATGGAGTATCCGAACTTGACCCGAACATTCCGCCTACAAGTACCGGAAAAATCCAACCAGCCAAGCTTAATCCCGGCAAGATCATCTACAGCAAAAATCTGATCTTTAAGGGAGGTACACACGGAAGTACCCTTTCTATTATTCCCCCTGAAAAAGCTAAGGAAATGGAATCCAAACTGCCGGTAGTTCCAAAAAGTCCTTCTAACCATTATCAGAACTTCCTCAAAGCATGTAAAGGAGAAGAAAAATGCCGTTCCTCTTTTGCAATTTCAGGTCCCTTAAGCCAGGTATTTACTTTGGGTGTAATGGCTCAACATTTAAATACCAAAATAATGTTCGACAGAAAGACGAAACAAATCACCAACAATAAATTGGCAAATAGCTTGTTGGTAGGACCTCCCCCACGCAAAGGATGGGAAGAATTTTATAAAATGTAATAATTTTTTGATTCTTCAATAAGGATTGCCTTGAAATTGTTTTAGTTGTCATTTTAGGAAAAACGTTTGCAATGAATGCAAGGCATATTCTTCGAATATTATGCCAGCTGGAGTGGAATAAATTACCGGCCAGCTGGCAATTTGTAAAAAAGAAGTTTTTTAGAACATAAACACATAATTATTTACAATGAAAAAAAATTTAATTTTTCTCTTATTGGCATTAATGATGGTTTTCACTGTCAAAGCCCAGACACCAAAGCGCCCGGGACCACAGCCAGCCCCTGAAACCAATGAAAAGTTCAAAATAGGAATTGCCGGATTTTCTTTCGCAAAGGTGGGCAGTTTGGACAAATCATTGGAAACCATGCAAAAAATAAATGTCCATTATTTATGTATTAAAGATTTCCACTTGCCGCTCAACAGCACAGACGAACAAATTGCAGCTTTTAAAGAAAAATTGAAAGCAAAAGACATAACAGGTTATGCTGTTGGTCCTATTTACATGAAAACGGAAGCTGAAGTCGATCATGCATTTGAATATGCAAAAAAAGCTGGCGTAAAATTGATTGTAGGTGTACCTAACTATGAACTTTTACCTTATGTGGATAAAAAAGTTAAGGAGTACAATTTTAATTTCGCCATTCACCTTCATGGACCAGACATAAAAATATATCAGGATGCTGATGATGTATGGAATCATGTTAAAAATCTTGATCCTCGTATCGGCATGTGCCTGGATATAGGTCATGATACCCGAAATGGTAAGGATCCTGTGGCTGACCTGAAAAAATATCAATCCAGAGTATTTGAAGTTCATTTAAAAGATGTGACAGGAAATACCAGGCTTGGATATTCTCTTGAAGTGGGCCGAGGAATCATTAATTTTCCTGCATTTGTAAAAATGTTAAGAAAAGTTGGATATTCGGGCGTAGTCAGCCTGGAAAATGAAATCAATATGAATGATCCTTATATGGATATTGCAGAATCTATTGGTTATTTCAGAGGCATAATCGTTGCTACAAGAAAGTAGAAAATTAACCTTGAACAGGTTCCCTATATGTTTTATTAATAGCCAAGAGATATCTTGGCTATTTTTATCTTAACTAAAGCATTTTTAACCAAATCCTGAATGTTATTGGTTTCCAATAGCATTAAATCGCTATTTTTGCCGTCATAACTGGAAAATTTAGCAATTGAATGCAACGTTTTACCTTAAAAAACGTAATAAACAAATTAACTTATTAATCTAACAGTTTTCATGCTTGAACGTATTAACAAAAAACTGAAAATATTTTTGGCCTATAGTCTTGGATTATTGCTTCTTGTATCCTGCGCCAAACAAAATCCCGTAGTAGGATTAATGTTGCCTCACATGCACATCCAGCGATATCACATAGAAAAAGATGAATTTACATCAAGGATTTCAGCCTTGGGTGGGAAAGTAGAATTCAGATCAGCCAATAATGACGAACAACTACAATTAGCCCAACTCGATTCCTTACTGAATGAAGGAATCGATGTACTGGTACTGGATCCTGTAAACCGGTTTACCGCTGCCCAAATGGTCAGAAAAGCCCATGCAAAAGGAGTGAAAGTCATCTCCTATGACCGTTTGATTTCCAACTGCGATGTGGATGCTTTTTTAAGTTTTGACGCAAAAATGGTGGGTAGACAGATGGCAGAATCCCTGATGAAATTAAAACCTGCAGGGAACTATATCCTTTTAGAAGGAGACAAAACAGATATCAATGCGATCGGAATTGATCAGGGCCAGCAGGAAATTCTTAGTCCTGCCATTAAATCAGGAAGTATCCATGTGATGTATAAGATTTTTATTGAACAATGGTCGCAAGATGAAGCGGCCCTGGAGGTTCAGCACTGCATAGACCTTTTGTCAGGTCAGGTACCCGACGTGATCCTGGCAGGTTCAGATGACTTAGCCCAAGGGGCAATAAAAACTTTACAGAAAGATGGCCTGGCCGGTAAAGTACTGGTTTCCGGTCACAATGGGGACCTCTCTGCCTGTAAAAATATTCTAAAAGGCTTTCAGCAAATGACGGTTTACAAACCTTATAAAAAACTTGCAAATACAGCTGCAGAACTTGCTTTCAAAATGTTGAACAATAAGAAGGTTAGTGATATTCTGGAAACTACTATGAACAATGGAAAGTTAAATATACCTACCCACCTCTTACCAACAATTCCGGTTACTGCTGCAAATATGAAATCCACCATCATTGCTGATGGTATTTTCACTGAGCAAGACTTAGCAAAATAACAACAGGTCTTGTCATTTTATTATTACGATGAAAACTGAAGCTCTTATAAAGAAAGGGAATCCAATATCAGGATTTACCGCTCTTTCATCATTAGAGCTTGTTTAAGATACAGGGAATTGTTGGTGAAACATAATATAGAAACGATATTATACACTTTGTTTCTGCAGATTTTTGTTGGATTCTAAAGAAGGCCGGATAACCTCGGCAAAAGAGCTGATAAAAATCCCTGTTTAATACAGGAAAATACTCCAACCTCTTCAAAAGGGATAATAACAGGAGATTGCTTCACGGTAATACTCAGTGAAACTCAGGATTTTCTCAGCGGATCTCAGCGTAAATGAATATCATTACACTGAGAAACACTGAGTTAAAGTGAGGTTCGCTGAGACGACATATTATTTTTTGCCTTAAAACTTCACGGCTTAGCGAGAAATATGTTTCTCGTTAAGGCACAAAATACATTTACCACAATGGCACAAAGTGCATTAGGAATGCAAGTTATTTTTGAACCTTGTGAAATTGTAATCCTTATGTCCATTGTGGTAAGATGATATTTATCTAAAAATTCCTATCTCATACTTTTTATTCTCCATAAAATAGAGGAGAATGAGATCGCTTTACATAGTTGTCGTCACAAAAAGCAATAGTTTTTTCAACTAAAGACATATGAGGTTCTAAAAACATTAAGGAAACTGAGCAACTAAATTTAACTAAAGCAAACGCAACCAAGCAGCAATTATTTTCATCTTAAGAGAAAAATTTTCTGTTAAATTATTTGCTCACTTTAATCTTTTAAAAAATGAAAAGTTACTTTACTTTTATTTTATCGCTTTTATTCCTTTCTGGATGCATGAAAGATAATAACACTGTTAATGAACCGACAATTGATTGGGAAACTTATAAGTATGTAATGCATTGGACTGAAATAGAGAGCAAGACAGATGAATCAGGATGGAAAAATATCTCTGAAGGACAAAAATTGACCTTCTTTTCCAATTTCGTTGATGAAAAACTTGGATTGCCAAACAATGGGAAAGTCCTTTATAAGCCGGAGTTAAGTATTAATATAAAAAACAATACTTCCTTTAAACGAAATGACAACACGTTTAAATTTTATTATTTCTCATCTAAAGCAAAAGCAGATACAGTATTTTTGTCTTATAAACTTCTTGATAGCTCAACTTTAGTGATATCGAATACAAATGTCACTCCTACAGTTGAAATTAAATATAGACGAGATAATTAAAAAAAGATTCATATTCTGTCCAATATATGAAAAGCTAAAAATCAACGAATCAGTCATGATTTTGTAATGAATAAATTAAAAATTACAAGCAGTAATAAATAAGATTCTGAGCGGTCTATACAATCCAGCAATGAGTATATGTTGAACTAAACACCCTTTCCAGAGAGTCAGGTCCGAATTATTTGTGCATAACATGATAAAATGAAGTAAATCAAAAATACTTCAACTTCTTATGCAGAGATGTAATAAATTTTGCATCTCTGCATTCTATTTGTATCTAAAAAGAAAAATATTTTACGACATTTGTTAAATAGTAATCAATTCCTTTTTGTAAGGTAACTAATTCAATACTTGTTTTTACACTAAATGTAAAACTTCGATGGAATCTGCTGTAACTATTCAAAATTCCGATATTGTGAAAGAGAATAAAAAAAGTGAATCCGGTCGCCTTTTATCCCTGGATGCTTTGAGGGGATTCGATATGATGTGGATCATTAGCGGAGAAATCATTGTACATGCCCTGGCTAAAGCAACCCATGCCCCCTTTTGTATCTGGATGTCAAATCAGTTGCACCACACTGTTTGGAATGGTTTTACTTTTTATGACATGATTTTCCCCCTGTTTATATTAATTGCAGGAATTTCCATGCCCTTTTCCTACGGTAAAAAATTAAAAGATAAAACCGGTGAGGATTACAAAGTTGCAAAACGGAACTTATATAAATCCTTAATTAAGAGAACCCTCATCCTGATTCTCTGCGGTATGGTTGTAAATGGGGCATTGCAACTGAAAGGTTATCAGGACACGCGGTTTGCCAGTGTTCTGGGACGTATTGCCATATCCTGTTTCTTTGCTGCACTCATCTTTTTAAATTGTAAACTGAGAAACCAAATCATCTGGTTTTCAGGCTTGCTACTGGGTTACTGGGCCATCATGATGTTGATTCCCGTACCGGGTTATGGCGCCGGGGTTTTAACCCCTGAGGGAAATCTGGCAAGTTATCTCGACAGGATGTTCCTGCCCGGGAAACTGCATCGGGTAGTATATGATCCCGAAGGATTATTATCCAATATCCCGGCCATTGGAACAGCCATGCTCGGC
>JAUZOH010000174.1 GCA_030706565.1 Bacteroidota bacterium
TATCAAAGATGTTCCGCAACAATGTTTTTGAAATCCGGCTTGTGCCCCTAAGTGAATCCATCCTGCGCTTTAAGCGCCTGATTCGCGATTTGTCCCGGCAACTCCATAAAAAGGTGGAACTGGTTACCGAAAACATGGACGCAGAGCTGGATAAAGGGACCATAGATCAGTTGAATGAGCCATTGATACATATCATACGGAACTGCATCGATCATGGGATTGAACCCCCTGAAGTCAGAAAGGAAAAAGGGAAACCGGAGACCGGCACAATCAAAATTTCTGCAAATAATTCCGGGAGCCAGATAGAAATACGCATAGAAGATGACGGGGCAGGAATTGATCTGAATAAAGTCAAACAAAAAGCCCTTGAGAAAAAAATCATTACAGCTGCTGATGAACTAACTAAGCAAGAATTGATGGACCTGATTTTTTTACCGGGCTTTTCGACGGCCAAAAGTCTGAGTGAAGTCTCAGGACGAGGCGTGGGCATGGATGTGGTCAGGAAAAAAATCTCAGAACTCAGGGGTGAAATCAAAATAGATACAGAAAAAGGCGCGGGTACTTCATTTACGCTTAAACTTCAACAATCCATTGCTATCCTGGACACTTTACTTTTTAAAGTTGAAGAAACCTTTTTTACAGTAGCCATTTCAGATATCGAAGAGTGCCGCTTAATCACACTGGAAGAAATCAATCAATACAGTAATCGGGGATCTCTACCTTATCAAGATCAGATGGTTCCGTTTATCAACCTTAGGAAGTTTTTCAGACTTGAAGGGGCTTATGGAAAAATAATCAAAGTTATCTTTCTAAAATCCAATGAAAAGCGAATCGCCCTGTTCACCGACAACATTGTGGGAGCACATCAGTCAGTCCTTAAACCATTGGGCAAACACTTTAAAAATCAGAAATGTATAACCTCGGCAAGTCAGCTTGGCGACGGGCGTCTGGCATTCATGCTGGATGCCAACGAATTATACCAGGAAATAGAAAATTAAATAAAATCAAACAAACGACAAAACTATGGTAAACACTTACTTATCATTTTTAATCTGTGGCGATCTATATGCAGTGAATGTAACCAAAGTTCTTGAAGTACTTCAGGAAGAACACATCACTGCCGTACCCAACGCCCCCGAATATATCAATGGCATTATCAACTTCCGGGGCGATGTAGTCCCGGTTTTTGATACCCGGGCCCGTTTCCACCTCCCTAAAAGAACGGAATCAGAGAAATATAACATCATTGTTATCGACGTATCTGAAGGTTCAGACATGTTCCGCATGGGAGCCATAGTTGATAAAGTCAAGGATGTTATTCCCATCAATGATGAAGACATTAAACCTGTGCCTACAATGAGCAAGGAATTTCATGCTGATTTTTTGCAGGGCATTTATAAACTGAATAACGAATTCATCATGCTGATGAATGTAGAAAAAGCATTTTCAGATACAGAATTGAAGACGATCAAAGAAACCGAAACTTTAGAAAAATAATTATTCATTCATTAAAATCACGACCTATGTTTAAAAATTTTACCATTCAAAAGAAACTGCTGTCTGGTTTTCTGGCAGTAGCAGTGCTGGCGGCAATTATTGGTTTGTACGGTTCGGCAAAACTCAAATCATTAAATAAAAACGATCAGTTTTTGTACAATGGATCAACGATGCCCTTGGGTGAACTGGTTAAGATGTCTACCGATTTTCAGAAAGTCAGGGTTCTTTATCGGGATATGATCAGGGAAAACAACACGGACAATATCAGGAGATATCTGGATGAGTCGGACAACCTGATTCAGGACATGTCCACCAGTGCCCAGAACTATGAAAAATCCATCACCTCAGACAAAGGAAGAGAATTATACAATCAGTTTCAAACAGAATTCAACAACTGGAAATCGGAAAACAGCACTTTCAGGAACCTGGTTTTAGCCAATAAGGATGAAGAAGCTTATGCCGAATTGCAAAATGTTGGTGGCTTTAAAACTTCCGTAAAGAATATTGAAACATCAATTAAAAATTTAACAGATAACAAAATTTCCAGGGGAGAAACGACCATTAAAGACAACATCAAACAAACCAACAGTGCAGTGACAATTCTTAGCGCCATTCTTATTTTGTCTCTTGCACTTGCCGTTGCTTTAGGACTGTTCATTTCTTCAAATATCAAAGGAATTATTCAAACCCTGGCAGCAGAAATAGGGAAAATGGCGGCAGCAACCACACAGGGGGATTTATCACATAGAGCCGATACAACTATAATTGACAAGGAATTTAGAGAAATTCCCGAAGGTTTTAATAATGCCATTGATATTGTTAATTCACATCTCTTAAAATGTGGAATTTTCTTCGATCAGGTTGCAAATGGAATAATTCCGCCGAAAGTCACTACTGAACAGGAAGGTGATTTCGCAAAGATGAAAGACAGCATGAATCAATGTATAGAAGGGTTGAACGGCCTTGTGAAAGCCAACAATGTTTTGCAAAAAATGGCCGTTAATGATTACACCTTATCGATGGAGAGCAATTATAAAGGGATATTTGCAGAAGTGGCCGAAGCCTGCAATAATCTGCAGTACAATTTGAAGCATGTGGTACAGATAGCCACGAATATATCAAAAGGCGATTTATGTGATTTGTTAGAATTGGAAGAAATAGGGAAAAGATCGGAAAATGATGTCCTGATTCCCTCCCTGATGAAAGTAGAAAAAGCCCTGATGATGATCACCGAAAAGGCCAAATTAATAGCAAACGGGGATCTGACCGTTTCACTGGAGAGATTATCCGACAAAGATGAGTTGATGTTGGCCCTTTCAAATATGGTAGCCAGATTGAACGAAATTGTGGCAAGCATCATAGAAGCCGCCCACAATGTAGCTACCAGCAGTAATGAAATGAGTACTGCAGCTGTTCAAATATCCGAAGGAGTCAGCGAGCAGTCTTCCTCTGCAGAGGAAGTATCGTCTTCGATGGAAGAAATGACTTCAACCATTCAACAGAACAGCGATAATGCAAACCAGACGGAACAAATAGCCAATAAGGCGGTACAAGGGATGAGTGATGTAAGTAATGCTTCGACAAAAAGCCTGGATGCCATCAAACAGATTTCCGAAAAAATCAAAATCATTAACGACATTGCCAGCAAGACGGATATTCTGGCCATCAATGCAGCAATCGAAGCAGCCAGGGCAGGGGAACAAGGAAAAGGTTTTGCTGTTGTGGCTGCTGAAATCCGCAAACTGGCTGAAGTCAGTCAGAATGCAGCAATAGAAATCAATTCACTCTCGTCTACCAGCCTCAAAATTACACAAGAGACCGAGAATTTAATGGATAAAATTATTCCCGAAATTCAGAAAACAGCACAACTCATCCAGGAAGTCGCAGTTTCCAGTAATGAACAAAAAACCGGTTCGGAAGAAATCACCAAGGCAATTGTTCAATTCTCACAGGTCACCCAGCAAAATGCTGCAGCTGCCGAAGAGATGAGCTCCAATTCTGAAGAACTGGCCAGTCAGGCCGAATTGCTCAAGGAGACCATAGGATTCTTCAATACTGGCAAACAACTTCATGAAACCAAACAAAAATTATCTCATATTTCTTCCAAAAACAATTACAAGAGAAATCAAATTCCCTCTGCGGAAAGAAAAGGAATAAACCTTAATCTTGGAAATTCGGAAGTAAACGATGAAAATTTTGAAAAATACTAAGTTAGTTAGTAATTAGGTTAGTAGTAATAAAAGAGGTGCACGAAAATCCGGAAACCTTTATGGTTTCCGGATTTTATTTTCTGACCCGATTATATTACAGGTAAATTTTTATCATAAAACATTCAACTTTATAAAACCAGAGCAAAAGTAAAATTTAAATTTCCCGGCCCGTTTGCTTAGTTAGGTTCAACAATGCTATTTTTAATTGCGTACATCACCAGACTCGCAGTATTTCTGGAAGAGGTTTTGGCGAGCAAACTGCTTCTATGCGATTTTACTGTAGAAAGACTAACCGTAAGTTTTTCTGCAATTTCCTCATTAGAAAGTCCTGTCACTATCAGTTTAAGAACATCAATTTCCCGGTTTGTCAATTTTGCAGGAGAATTATTTTCAGGGTTGTTTTCCTCTGCCTTATTTTGATTAACGTTCTTAATTATCTTATACAGAATTTCGTTTGAGAAATAATTGCCTCCAGCATAAACTTCAGAAATAGCCCTGGTAAGTTCACTAATACCGGAGGACTTCAGAACAAATCCCTGTATACCGGTTTGAATCATCTGGTAATAATATTTCTCATCCCCGTACATGGTTAAAGCAAGAATCTTTAAGTTAGGGTTCTTTTCAAGCGCCAGCCTGGAAGCTTCTATTCCATCCATTTCAGGCATGGCAATATCCATCAATACGATATCCGGATTTATCTTTCCCAAGTTTTCCAGAAATTCTTTTCCATTCCGTGCTTCGGCTACAACTTCTGCCTCATTTTCACTGGACAATAATAATTTTACCCCATCACGAAACATATCGTGATCATCCACCAGAAAAACACTGATTTTTTTATTCATTGTTATAAACTTAAAATAATTTCGACACTAGTTCCTTTTCCAATGACAGAATGGATATTGATATGGCCATCCAACAAATTGATCCGGTTCTGCATATTAATCAAGCCCATTCCATGGGATCCGGCTAAAGTCTTTTCTACATCAAAACCTTTCCCATCGTCATTATACGAAACAAATAAGCCATTGGATAACTTTTCGAAACAAATATTTATTTTTCTGGCATCGGCGTGTTTTAAGGTATTATTGACACACTCCATAAGAACTCTATACAACATCACCTCGATATTGGCATCTAATCTAGTTTTCAGGTTCGACTGAATATCTATGGCTATTGTGCCGGTATCAACCAGATGTTCTGCATGATTTTTTAATGCATTGACCAGTCCAAAACGTTGCAAAACGTAGGGACTTAAATTATTGGCAATTTCTTTCACTTCAACAATTGCCTGATCAAGGGCACACATTGCATTTTTATGGATCAATTCACGGTTTCGTATATGCTGTTCATCACACAACCATTCCATATACATTTTTACAGCGGATAAAACCGGCCCCAATCCGTCGTGCAATTCCTGGGCATAACGGGTATGTTCGGCTTCCTGAGTTTTGAAAATCGCCTCCATCAGTCGTTTTTCAACCAGTTCTTTTTCCGTAACATCCCTGAGAAGAATAAGTACATATTGTTTGCCGTAGGAATCAAAAAAACGGCAGGTTATTTCCAGATATTTCTGTTCTTTATGAGTCGATAACAGCTCTTTGATAACCCGGTATGGCTTTTTATCTATGACTTGATCACCTTCTTTGAATATTCCCGAGAGGTTTAGCTCAACAAACTGATAAATGGTATCGTTTGAAATATGTTCGATAAACTGTCCGGCGATATCCATAAAAGCCCTGTTGACTTCACACACTCTTTTATCTCTTATGACAATCATCCCGTCGGAAGAAGACTCAAAAATCCTTGTGTATTTATTTTCACTGTTTTGTATTTCAGTATAAGCCTTTTCCAAGACGGAATTTTTGACCTTGAGTTGCCGGATCAAATCCTGGTTTTCCTTGCGCAAATCATACTCCCGGATTGCAAACTGAATGGAGGAAAACATTTCATCATAATTCCAGGGCTTCAACAGGTAACGGAATATCCCCCCCTGGTTAATGGCCATGGAAATTGAAGTATAGTCGGCATAAGCGGTAAAAAGCATCTTGATTACCTGAGGAAATTCCGGATTAATCCGTTGCATGAACTCCATTCCGGTTTCCCCGGGCATACGCTGATCAGAAATCAGAACTTTAACAGGATTATTTTTCAATAACTCATAAGCCTCAGCAGTATTTTTTGCAGTAAGGACATTATAATCATTTGCCAAATAGGCCGTGAATAATTTCAGGTTACATTCATCATCATCTACATATAAAACGCCATCCATCTCATCATGAGTATTTACAAATAATTTTAAAACAAGGAGTTATAACAAAAAAGCCACTATTATGCATTACGGGTAAATATAGCCAAAATATTCCTGCAATAAGAATTTATTCATGTCTATACAACTTATTTTCTATGGCAAATTTGTAAAGAGATAAGGTATTGGTACAATGACTTTTTTCTAAAATATTACTACGGTGCCATTTAATGGTATCATAGCTAAGATGCATTTTTTCAGCAATTTGTTGATTGGTCAGTCCATCGCAAATCAGACGGATAACCTCTTTTTCCCTTTCAGTGAATAAAATCCTTATTAATTTATCATTTTTTGAAAGCGCGGCCACTTCCTTAAGTACCTCATTCGAAAACAGAATCTGACCGGAAGCAACTCTTTTCACAGCATCATTTAGGTCATTAATCCCCGAACTAATCAGTACATATCCCCTGACTCCGGCTTCTATCAGTGCATGGCAAAATTTTGCATCTAAAAATTGAATCAGCACAAGGCATTTGACTTGATTATGCTCCATTAAAAATTTTTTTATTTCATCAACACTATCTTCTTTGTTAGTCGACATATTCACAACCAACAAATCAGAAGAAAAACTTTTGTAAACAGCGGCTAATTCATCTAATTTGTCTAGGTCAGCAAGTACATCGGCGATATGTTCATCTTTCCAGATTTTAATCAGGCATTGCCTGAAAATGCGGCATTGATCTACTAAAATTACATTTACCATTTTTTGTTTTTTTATTTATGATTAGACTTTAGTTATTAAATTCATGTTAGCTTATTATGAACTCCATGTTAACTATTCCATTGATACATTATGCAGAATTCGAGCTGTTATTAAAAAGATTTAGGAGTCTGAAAAAGTTACTCAATTCAGTTTATATCACAATCTGACAATAATTAAATGTCAAATACCTGAGAACCAAGATGAACTAATTAGAAATAATCAATGAGAAAAGAAACGTTGGAATAATCAATTTAAATAGAAAACAAAAGACATTAACGAAGAGGTTATAAATTTTTGACACAAATAGATATAACATAGAAAATTTAATTCGCCATGATTACACCAACTTTTCCAAAAATATTTTACATTATTTCTATTAACACTGAGGTTACAAAAAGTATGCTCGTCGTAACATTTTAAGGATTAATATTTATTTGGTCTTTCTACTCAAATTTAGTAAATTAGTATGAGTTTGTATCTTCTTAAACCCTAAAAACCCCAACCATCATGAAAAATTATTATTTAGCGGCTGTTGCACTATTTGCTGCATTCCTGTTCAGTTCGTGTGCGACTAAAATGATTTTTACGGTCTCACCGGTAGTGCCGGTTGCTGAAGGTTCGGTAAAAATAACAAAGAGCAAAAACGAGAATTTCATCATCAATGTAACGATAATCAATTTACCGGAGCCTGCAAGGCTGACGCCCTCCAGAAAAGTTTATGTGGTCTGGACGGAAACCGCCAGTGGCCCGGCCAAAAACATCGGGATGATAAAAAGCTCCAGGCAATTACTGTCCCATACCATGAAAGGTTCTTTAAAAACAGCTGCCACCCTTAAACCTACAAAAGTTTATATTACGGCAGAAGATGATGGAAATGTCCAGTTCCCCGGTTCACAGATTGTTTTAAATACCCAGTAAGCCAATTTGATGGAAGGGACTAATTCCAATAAATGACTATTTTAAAATTTGCAGCCTTAATATATCTTGAAATCACAAAGGATAGGATAATGATCGGACATTTTCACCTTTATCCGCTTATAACCCAGCGACCGGAGCTTCCGGTCATTGAAGAAATAGTCTATCCGGAATGAAGGTAAATGTCCGTTGTAAGTGTTTCCCAATCCCCGGCCCGAAGTGATAAAGGCATCTTCAAGACTGCCCCTCATCGTTTTATAGGTATAGGATACCGGA
>JAUZOH010000175.1 GCA_030706565.1 Bacteroidota bacterium
CCACCCACCTGTCAAAGGCACTGCAAAAAGCCGGGCATCATATTCTTCAGATATACAGCCGTACGGAAAAATCCGCAAAAGAACTGGCAATGCAACTTAATGTACCGTATACCTTTAATTTATCGGATTTAAATAGAGAGGCCGATTTATATGTTATCTCCGTTAGCGATAAAGCAATAGAACCCTTATTGGCTCAAAAGGATTTCGGGAAAAAACTGGTGATTCATACCTCAGGAAGCATCAGCATGGATGTTTTCAAAGGACATGCATCCAATTACGGGGTTTTTTATCCCCTTCAGACTTTTTCAAAATTCAAGGAAATAGACCTTAAAAAGGTTCCCGTCTGTATTGAAGCAAACACCAGGGAAAATGAAGAAATATTGCTGGCAGTTGCCCGTGAATTGTCGGATAATGTCCAACTGGTCGACTCGCAACAACGGGAAATCATCCATGTAGCAGCCGTTTTTGCCTGCAATTTTTCCAACCAGATGTACGCCATTGCCGATAAACTGCTTAAAGAACACGGGTTGCCCTTCAATATCCTGCTGCCCCTGATCGACGAAACTGCAGAAAAAATCAAAATAACTTCCCCTTTGGAAGCTCAAACAGGACCGGCAGTACGAGATGACCAAAATGTTATTGACAACCACTTAAAACTACTGACAAATTTCCCTGAGTTCCAAAAAATATATAGCTTTGTAACCGAAAGCATACAAAGTTTGCAGGAAACCAAGAAAAAATAAAAATCATTTTAACAATATTTTTTAATGCCAGATGGGAAATTTTAAAGAAGATATTAGGAAAGTTAAAGCCTTTGTGTTTGATGTGGATGGAGTATTTACCGATGGCAGTGTACATTTATTCCCTAATGGCGATATTATCCGCACCATGAACATAAAAGACGGATATGCCTGTCAATATGCCATAAAAAAAGGCTACCCTATTGCGATCATAACGGGGGGCGACTCAGAGCCTGTCCGCTGGCGTTTCGAAAGGCTTGGGATCAACGATATTTATCTCAAATCAGACAGCAAAATGAAAGCCTATGAAGATTTCCTTAAAAAATATTCGCTGAAAAACGAAGAAATCATGTACATGGGCGATGATATCCCCGATTATGAAGTGATGCATAAGGTAGCTGTACCGGTTTGCCCTTCCGATGCTGCCGAAGAAGTTAAAAGCATCAGCGCTTACATCTCCTATAAAGAGGGAGGAAAGGGTTGCGTTCGTGATGTTATTGAACAGGTTCTTAGGGTTCAGGGTAAATGGCTTGAAACAGATGCATTTCAATGGTAAAAAATATTAATAAAAATATGATCCAGGTTGAAGCTTTTTTTAAGCTTGTACGTTGGCCCAATTTGTTAATCATTGCGGTCACACAATATATCATCAGGTATTGCATTATTTTACCCATGCTGAGAATCAATGGATTTGCCCTTCAGTTCAGCTCATTTGATTTCTTCTGCCTGGTGCTGTCAACGTTATCCATCGCCGCCGCCGGATATGTAATCAATGATTATTTCGATACCAAAACAGACTCAATCAACCGTCCGCATAAAATTATCGTAGGCAAGTATATTTCACGCCGGGCTGCAATTTTAATCCATACCGTTTTAAACGTTTTGGGTGTTATCCTGGGATTTTACATCTCTTACCGGATACACCACATTGTGCTTGGTATTGTATTCCCAATGATTGCAGGAATACTCTGGTTTTATTCCACCACTTACAAACGCAATTTCCTGATCGGGAACTTTATTGTGGCTTTTCTGACCGCATGTGTACCTTTATTGGTCGCCGTTTACGATATACCGCCCATTAACAGGGCATATTCACAAATTCTGCTCCAATCTGGTTCTAACTTAAATTATATTTTTAACTGGGCTCTTGTTTTCTCCTATTTCGCTTTCCTGCTCAACCTCAACAGGGAAATTATAAAGGATGTGGAAGATTTTGAAGGAGACCAGGTTTTTGGACGCAATACCCTGCCAATTGTTTTGGGAATTAAATGGTCAAAAGTGATTATCACGTTTCTTAATGCAATTATAATTTTCTCTTTATTCTTTTTTTATTGGAAATATCTGAAAATCAAATTCGACGGGACAGTAGATTTTGTTAGTTTATTCTATTTCATGTTTTTATTGGTTTTCCCTTTACTTATTGTTATTTACAAAATCATTACTGCAAAAGACAAATCAGATTATCATACAGGAAGCATTATCACAAAGTTTGTCATGCTATTCGGACTTCTTTATGCCCTGGTAGCCGACCTCATCATTTCTTATTCGTTCTGAAAACATTCCTGCAATGCTTATTGACGAAATTAAAGATGTTGAAATCATTCTTGCCTCGCGTTCCCCAAGACGAAAAGCTTTGCTTAAAGGATTGGGATTGGATTACAAAACCCTTGATAATGATTCGGAACTCCAGGAAGTATATCCCGATACGCTTACTCCCGGCCAGGTGCCTGTTTTCCTGGCCCAACTAAAGGCCAAGCATTTTGCAGATAAAATCCAAAAGAATACCCTGCTGATCACGGCCGATACCATCGTGGTTTGTGATGACCGTATCATTGGCAAACCATCCGGCCGGGATCATGCCATTGAAATATTGGGATTCCTTTCCGGGAAAAAACATGAGGTTTATACCGGTGTTTGCCTGAGTTCGGCCACTTTGCAGACTTCATTCCTGGCCACAACCCATGTTTATTTCAGAAAACTCACCGAAGAAGAAATTATTTATTATATTGACAAGTACAAACCATTCGATAAAGCGGGGGCTTATGGCATACAGGAATGGATCGGCTTTGCAGGGGTAGAGAAAATCGAAGGCTCTTACTTCAATGTGATGGGATTACCGGTAGAACAACTATATCTGGAACTTGAAAAATTTGTGGCAAGAATAAAAGAGAGATAAAATCGTAACCATCTACTATTTAAAGTTATATGGGAGATTTCCATTATTTCAGAAAGTATCGAATATACTTACAATTAATTGGTTATGAATTAATAAAGCTTTAAATAAACAGTTGAGAGCTTTTTGCGGCTTGGCGTCTTTGCATGAGACGTATTTCTCGCAAAGGCGCCAAACCGCTAAGAATTAATACACAGACATCTCCTATCCATT
Source organism: Bacteroidota bacterium (assembly GCA_030706565.1). Lineage (NCBI taxonomy): Bacteria > Pseudomonadati > Bacteroidota > Bacteroidota bacterium. The sequence goes on from JAUZOH010000175.1 coordinate 3,127, forward strand.
GATCAAGGCGGTGAATCAGAATTTTGGATTACAATTTTTTAGATGATAATTTACACCAGGGACATAAATAAAATCTAATAATCCACTAAACACTTCCGGGATGAACAATACTTTGCTTGTATATGCAGAAAAATTTTCGCCACGGTTGGATTATACCCTTAACCTTATCTTTAGCGGCATTCTGAAAGTAACCTTTAGCATTACCCATAATATCAGGGAATTTGAGGAATCTGCTGAAGCTAAAATCAATTATTCACCCGAAAAAGTAAAATCAGGAATCCGGATTAACCCTTGCGGATTATTATTTGAAACGGGCATTCACCCGATAGACATTCAAATCAGCCAGTGGAAAAACCATCCCTGCTTTTTTCAAACAGACCAAGCCTCAGACGTGCCTTTTGACCTGTTCGCCGCTTCTTTCTTTCTGGCCAGCAGGTATGAGGAATACCTTCCGTTTAAAACCGACCAATATGGACGTTTTGAAGCAATCCAAAGCCTGGCCTTTAAATATAATTTCCTTCAGGTGCCTATTGTAAATCAGTGGGTTCAGGAATTGGCCAGGCTTATTAACAATCAATATCCTTCGTTTGTTTTTCCTCCCTTAAAGTTTTCATTTTTGCCCACTTTTGACATTGACGATGCTTATGCCTACCGTCACAAAGGATTGCTGCGCACAGCAGGGATTTTGGCTAAGGCAGTTTTGCAGGGGAATGTAAAAAAATTTGAAAACTGCCTCAAAGTGCTGGCTTCACGGATGCCGGATCCTTTCGACTGTTACGATTATATGTTATTTTTTCATAAACAGTATCACCTGAAACCTTTACTATTCTTCCAGGTTGGCCGTTATGGCAAATACGATAAAAACATATCTTCCACCAATAAAAAGTTCCGGCAACTCATACAAAAAATGGACCTTCAAACAGAAACCGGGTTACATCCCTCCTTTAGAAGTGCTGATCATCCTGAACTCATTGTTAAAGAAAAAGCTGAACTTGAAAAAATCACAGGACAAAAAATCAATCGCAGCAGGCAGCATTATCTTAGGCTCAGCTTGCCGGACACATACAGGAATCTTATTAAAGCCGGAATTGACAAGGACTTTACAATGGGTTATGCGACGCAAGCCGGATTTCGTGCAGGAATTTGCAGCCCTTTCCCTTTTTATGACCTTCAGAATGAGGAAACAACTTCACTGATTATTTTTCCACTGGTTGTAATGGACATTACTTTAAAAAAATATCAGGATTTAAATCCATTACAGGCCGATGAAGCAATAAAGATATTGATAGATAAGGTAAAAGCCGTAAACGGAACCTTTGTAAGCCTGTGGCACAACGAAACCATAGTTACTGAAGGCCCATGGAGGCAGGTGATGGAAGATATGTACAAATATATTACACGAAATAATCAATATTTCATTCAGAAGCAATGAAATATTTAATTGCCGTTGGCTAAAGCCAACGGGTTGGATAAGCAATTTTCCCTGGCTTTAGCCAAATCATTTTGGCATAATTTGATTTTTTGAAAATACATTTGGGCTAAAACCCAATAAATACCTTAATTTCAGTCCGCCAGCTAAAGCTGGCGACAATTCATGGCAAAATTAATAATAACAAAAACTAAAACTAAAGCCGGCAATTCATGGCTGATGGCAATGAAATAATGGGATAATGGGTTAATGGGATAATGGGATAATGAGATAATGAGATAATGAAATAAAGGGAAGTTGATAATTTCCGAATTATGAATTGACGTTGGCTTTAGCCAACGGATTTATGGGAAAAAAATTCAAATTCCTTAAATCCAAAAAACAATGATCAACTATATTTTACATGATTTTATAGATAAGGGGAAATGGGATGAATGTATTACAAAATCCAGGCCCGACCTGATCTATGCCCATTCCTGGTACCTGGACATTGTATGCAGCAAATGGGACGCATTGGTTGAAAATGATTACGAAAGGGTGATGCCGCTTACCTGCAACAGGAAATATTTCATCCATTACCTTTATCAGCCTTTTTTCACCCAACAACTGGGTATTTTCTCACCTACGGATACCCGTTTGTCCAAAGCGAAGGAATTCATGGCCCACATCCCTTCCAAATTTCGTTACGCGGATATTTCGCTGAACGAAGGCAACCTCTTCAGCCCGGATGTTATACCTTTTTCTGAACTTCATGTTCAGAACCGACGGACTCTTGTCCTCAACCTTGATAAAAGTTACGAGAAACTGCAGGAAGGATATAGCCAAAACACGAAACGTAATATCCGCCGTGCCGTTGAAAATCAGATCAACATTGAGGAGAGCAAGGATCCGGATATTCTTATACAACTTTTCTGCAAAAACAAAGGACAAGAATTAAATTCCCTTAAACACAGGCATTATAGTCTTTTAAAAAAATTGATGGAAACCAGCTTCCAAAAAGGGACAGGTAAAATGCTGCTTGCCTGCAGCCCTAATGGGGAACCTTGCGGAAGTGCGTTTTTTCTCAGCCATGCCCATCGGCACATATTCCTTTTTTCTGCCACCAACTCCAAAGCCAAGGCAACCGGAGCCATGACCCTGCTGATTGATTCCTTCATTCAACGCGAAGCCAATCAACCGGTTGAGCTAGATTTTGAAGGTTCCGTCATTGAAGGACTGGCCAGGTTTTATAAAAGCTTCGGTGCAACAGAGCGCCAATATCAAAGGATACAGATAAACAGGCTTCCCAAACCATTAAGAAATCTTAAAAAAGCTATTTAAACCCAACCTGAGACAGGTACCATTGTACAATCAGAGAATTATATGCTGAGCCATTAAACTTAAACCGGATATTCCTTTTTCTCATATCTTCCGCCATAAGAGCAGTGATCTCCTGATAACACATCCAGTCATTGCGCAAAAGAATTTTCTCTTTCACCCATTCAGGAATAAATGGACGCAGGTAATTTTTTAAAACCTGCAGTTTTATCTGCAAAGGGGCTGGTTGAAATTCATTTTCAAAATGAACATGAAAGGGTTTAAAGTAACTTTCTTCAAGCACCCGATTATAAAACCTTTTGTACAGCTTCAGCTCATAAGGCAAAATATTGAAAAAATTTACCAATCCTGTATCCCACAAGGGCAAACGTACCTGATGGCCGAAATAATAATAAACATTGGATGAATTAATGATAAACTTAGCCTGCCGCTCTTTCAAATCCCAATTCTCATAAAGGGAATAAGTCAACAATTTTTTTTCACTGCCCTCTTCTTTTACAGGATTCCAAATCTTTGCTTTTAACATTTGCTTTTCTTTACCGGATAAACCGTAAAGAATAAAATTCCTCTTAAAAATTTCATTAACCAATTTCTTTGCTGAACTGTGTGGTTTTAACTTTCCATCAAGATGGCTCCCGCCCAGGAAATCGCCAGAATGGCCGGGAACAAATACAGCATCTTTTGGAATCAAGGAATGTTCGGTCAGATATTTAACGGCAAAATATTCCTGCATATAAAACATGGAAGAATACTGCGCCGAATAACGGAAATATTCCTGAAAGCAGTCATCCTGAATAAAATCCCTGATCAATTCAGGAGTATATTCCACGAAATACCAGGGATAGCCCAGGATACAGGCTGTTTTACTGGATATCTCCATTTCAGGATTGTCTCTGCGGCCATAAGTAAAGCAAATCACATTCCGTACATCATACTTTTTAAGCATCACCGCTATCAATCTCGAATCATAGCCACCGCTAAGGGGAAGCACTATGGTCCTGCCGCCCAAAGATGCGATCAGCCTTCCGAAAACATCATCCAGCAATTCCTCAAATTTTTTCGTAAATACTTCTTTCGTTGAATCTACAGTAAAAGAAGTTGTATAGGTATGATAAAACGACTGCTCAGCCTTATATTTCCTAAGACAGACCATTTCTCCTGCCTGAACCTGGTAAATCCCCTTTATTAAAGTCTCTCTCCCGGCAACAAATGCTGTTGATCTGAATTCCAACTGAGAAAGTGGGTCAGGGTCCTTTAATCCGGTTATTCCCATCAGAGACTCTATGCTGTCTGAGACATAGAATTCTTTATCCTTAAGGCAATAAAACAGGGGAAATGTCCTGGTTGGGTCGCAAGCCAGATAAACCGCATCTTCTATTTGAACAAAAGCTGTGAATAATCCATTGGCCTGTTCCAGCTTAATTTGCAAACTTTCGTTATCCTTAACATCAAAAAAATATTCCGTTAATCCATCATCACAATAATATTTTCCTTCAGCATCAAAAAGATAACCTTTGGCCCTTATGTTATTTTGAGTAAACCAATGAAATCCATTATTATATTTAGGAGAAAAATGAACCATAACCAGAAACTTATAATAAAACCTGTCTAATTCCTGACAAGCATAAACAAAGCTACGAATTTTAGGCGGGATAAAAATTCCAGAGGTTGTTAATAATTATCGCTATAACCCATCAAATAAAAATAAAAATGGTGAATCGACAGTAAACTACTTTAATCCAAATCAGTTAACAAAAGGAGAATTATTGTCGAAGAGGTTACAGAAAAAGGTATTCCGATTAAGGGAACAGTCTCATGCAATATCAAATAAAAGTTCTTAATATTAACAATTTAAGTTTCGCAACTAAATATTTTCCTGAACGGAATAAAATTTAAAGTCAGTGATTTATTGTCCCTCATTTACCAAGGGGCTAAAACATGCCGGTGATTCATTAAAAAGTTCCAGGACTTTCCTCCGCGAAGCGTTAA
>JAUZOH010000176.1 GCA_030706565.1 Bacteroidota bacterium
GGAGACCGTTCGGCAAAAATCAGGACATACAATTATCCCCAGGGCAGGGTTACAGACCACAGGATTACACTCACGCTGTACAATCTTGCAGCAATCATGGATGGAGACATCCAGGAAATTATCGACAAGCTGCAAATGGCCGAAAATGCTGAACGTTTGAAAGAAATGGTTGAAGAATAAAAATAAATAAAATGAACTTCGAAGATATCGTCAAACAAATCAAAAAGAAAAAAAGTTTTTTGTGCATCGGCCTTGACACGGATATTCACAAGATTCCTAAAATGTTGATGAAGGAAGAATATCCCGTCTTCGAGTTTAACAAAGCCATCATTGATGCCACTCAGGACGTTGCCGTGGCTTATAAGCCCAATATTGCCTTTTACGAAAGTCTGGGAGCTGCCGGATGGATCAGCCTGGAACTTACCGTAAAATATCTTCACGAAAAATTTCCAGAAATTTTTTTAATTGCCGACGCCAAACGGGGTGATATTGGCAACACTTCAAAAATGTATGCTTCGGCCTACTTCAGCAATCTGGATTTTGATGCAGTAACCGTAGCACCTTATATGGGCGAGGATTCAGTTATTCCTTTCCTTTCTTTTGAAGACAAATGGGTCATTTTGCTGGCGCTGACGTCCAATAAGGGGGCTAATGATTTTCAGTTTATCGCCGGGCAGAATAATGGCTTAAAGCTTTTCGAGGATGTTTTGACCATTTCTCAGCAATGGGGGAATAAAAACAACATGATGTATGTTGTTGGGGCCACGCGTGCAGAAATGCTGGCTGATGTCCGCAAGTTTGTTCCCGACCACTTTTTGCTGGTACCGGGCATTGGAGCCCAGGGAGGCAGCCTGAGTGAAGTGGCCAAATATGGGATGAACAATTCCTGCGGGCTTTTGGTCAATTCTTCAAGAGGTATTATTTATGCCGACGGCACCAATCGTTTTGCCCAGGCCGCCCGTGAAAAAGCCATCGAAATTCAAAAAGAAATGGAAATCCTTTTGGCTGATAAAGGAATTATTTAATTTAATTTATTTCCATTTTCCTGCGTTTTTTTATCTTTATCTTATATATAAAACGCAAAGGTATGGACGAAGAATTCCTTCAATATATTTGGAAATGTAAGCTCTTTGATTCAACCATGCTTACTGATGAAAATGGAGAAAAAATTGAAATTCTTCAGGTCGGCGAACAGAATCATGATGCCGGCCCCGATTTTTTCAATGTCAGAATAAAAACCGGGCAGACCGTCTGGGCCGGGAATGCCGAAATTCATGTTAATTCCTCAGATTGGGCTAAACATGGGCATCATACCAACAAAGCCTATGACAACGTAATCCTACATGCCGTTTATAATGATGATGCCCCAACCTATAGAACCAACGGGGAAAAAGTTGCTACAGTCAAATTAAAATTCAATCCCCTCCTGATAGAAAATTATCAGCGCCTTTTAAAAAGTGACAGATGGGCCAGCTGTCAGAACAATATTCAACAGATAGATCATTTTACGATTAAAAGCTGGATTTTGTCACTAGCCATAGAACGGCTGGAGGAGAAAACACAAAGCATTCAAAAAAGCCTGGCTGACAACCATAACAACTGGACGGAATCCTTCTATCATTCGCTGGCCCGGACATTCGGAGCCAACTTAAATGCCGATGCCTTTGAACACCTGGTCAGAATACTTCCTTTCAAATATTTGGCCCAACACAAAGACAACCTTTTTCAGGTCGAAGCTTTACTGTTCGGACAGGCCGGACTTTTTGACGACATATTATTTGGTGATGAATATTATCAGGCTTTAAAAAAAGAATATGTCTTCCTTCAAAAAAAATTTGGTTTAAAGCCCATGGAATTGCATCTTTGGAAGTTTTTAAGATTACGGCCGATTAATTTCCCGACCATAAGACTGGCACAATTTGCCGCATTGGTCCATCAATCAGCAGGTCTTTTCTCAAAAATACTCTATGCCGAGGATCTCAAGGAAGCTAAAAATTATTTCCGGGTAAAAACATCTGAATATTGGGATACACATTATGTTTTTAACAAAACGTCAACATATAAAAAGAAATTTCTTGGAGAAGGAACCATGACGAACATCGTGATAAATACCCTGGTCCCATTTCTTTTTGTTTACGGGAAAAACAAAGGTGATGAAAACTTCAAAAATAAGGCCATTGAATATTTGGAACAGTTAAAACCTGAAAAAAATTCCATTATCGATCATTGGGCAAAAATTGGGATATCAGCCAGGAACGCTTATGAAACCCAGGCATTGATCCAATTAAAAAACAAGTATTGTAATTTTAAGCGTTGTCTGGATTGCCAGATTGGTAATAAAATCATACGCTTATAATAATTTTATCAAGTGAAAAGGGAAAATCTCAAACCCATATACTTTTCTTTAGCACTGCTATTTCTGGTGATCAATATCGGAGTCTTCGGATTTATGTTGATTGAACATTACAATCTAACCGAAGCATTTTTCATGACCATCATTACCCTGGCCACAGTAGGCTTTAATGAAGTCAGGCCTTTATCTCCGCATGGAATGTGGTTTACTTCAATTTTGATCATTTTCAGTATCGGTATCTTTGCCGTTACGGTAACAACGGTTACCCGGTATATCGTTGAAGGAGTTTTCGGAAACTATTATAAATTAAACAAGGTGAAAAGCAAAATCGAAAAACTTAAAGGCCATGTCATTGTCTGTGGCTATGGACGAAATGGGAAACAAGCCGTAAATGAGCTGTTAACCCGCAACGAGCCGATGGTCATTATTGAAAAAAATGAAGAAATTCTGGAAGGGCTTCAAAACGAATCCCAATTGCTTTTTATCAAAGGAGATGCAACAAACGACGAGATATTGCACGCGGCAAATATAGAAAATGCAAAATCTTTGCTCACCACCCTTCCTGTAGATGCCGACAATCTTTATGTTGTTCTTTCGGCCAGGGAAATAAATTCCAAACTGCAAATCATCAGTCGTGCCTCGCATGACGGTTCAGACAAAAAATTACGCTGGGCCGGAGCCGACAACGTGATCATGCCGGATAAAATCGGCGGGCAGCGGATGGCCAAACTGGTTTCCCAACCCGATGTGGTTGAATTCATGGAATACGTGATGATGCAAAGCACCAACGATGTGACTATTGAAGAAATTTCATTTGAGAAATATGACAGGCATTTCGAAGGTATGACCATAGAGAAACTGCACAGATTATGCAGTCATACCGGCATAAATATTTTAGGCCTGCGCCTGGGGCTTGACCAGTCCTTTTGCATAAATCCCCGGCCTGAAACTTTTTTACATTCAAACGATAAATTGTTTGTCCTGGGTACCTTAAGCCAGGTCAGTCAATTTATTAAAATGCTGGAGGATTTATAGCACACTACTTTATTTCAGGATCTTTTTCCTGTTGCTTAAAAGAAGCATACAAAGAGGGCAAAGTATTGAATTCTGCTTTAAAATACTTAGCGAAATACTTGGGATTGTTGAATCCTATCCTGTAAGCAACTTCAGAAACAGAAAGGTCGCTTTTTTCGAGAAGTTGTGCTGCCCGTTTCAGGCGGATAAAACGGATAAATTCAATAGGCGTTTTACCGGTCAGGGCCAGGACTTTTTTATACAAATGCACCCGGCTCATCCCCAATTCCCGGCTGAGTGTTTCGACTGAAAATTCAGGATGCGACAGTTCTCTTTCCACCAAATCGGTTGCCTTTTTGATGAATTGCTCATCCGCAGAATCTATCTTAATCTCCTCAGACTTAATTTCGATCTTCTTTTGATAACTCTTGCGCAGGTTCTGACGTTGTGCAATAAGATTCTTTATCCTTGCTTCAAGGATTTCAAAACTGAAAGGTTTGGTGATATATTCATCGGCCCCGTGTTCAAATCCTTCGAGCTTCTGCTCATCAGTAATTCTGGCGGTCAGCAATATCACAGGAATGTCGAAAGTCCGGCGGTCGGTTTTAATCCTGTGGCATAAATCAATCCCGTCCATTTCGGGCATCATGATGTCACTGACAATCAAATCGGGCATATAGCTTAATATGCGTTCCCAGCCTTCTTCTCCATTTTCAGCCTCCAGGATATTATAGCGTTGTTTGAGGTTATCTTTTAGGTAAAACCTGAAATCCTCATTATCTTCAACAATCAAAATCAAAGGCTTCTTCTTATCTACCTTAAACCCTTTTATTTCGGAGGTCTCATTAATATTTTCCTCAGAATCCATAGCCCAATAGCTTACTTCTTCAGATATAGATTTTTTCTCCACCTGGTTAAAAGGAAGATGAAGGGTAAAACAGCTTCCCTTTCCGGGCGCACTTTCCACGGCAATTGTCCCTCCCTGAAGCTTGACATACTCACGGGTAAGTGCCAGACCAATGCCGCTTCCCTGATTCATCAAACTTCCAGGTAAATCATTCTGGAAGAAACGTTCAAAAATCTGTTCATGTTTCTCTTCAGAAATACCAATACCTGTATCTTTAACCTTTATAATCAACCATTTAATCTCATCCCCTATTTTTTCTGATGCCGTTTTTGATCCGTTAATTTCAGCCTCAAGCTCAATCTCAACGGCCACAGAACCTTTTGAAGGGGTAAATTTAAAAGCATTGGAAAGCAGGTTAAACAAAGTCCTTTCGAGTTTTTCATGATCGAAAAGAGTATTAAATCCCGAGATAGAAGAATAGAAAGAAAGGTGAATATCCTTTTTTTCTGAAATATCTGAGAAAGTCAAAGTCGTTTCCTTTAAAAACTGAATTATATCGCCAAATGTAGGATGTAATTTTATCTCATCAACCTCCATCTTACGAAAATCCAACAGTTGGTTTACCAGATTAAGTAACCTTCTGGCATTGCGATATACTAAGGCAAGTTGTTTTTCCTGGTCGGGATTTTTCATTTTTTTGAGCATTTGCTCAAGGGGAGAGATAATCAAAGTTAAGGGAGTTCTGAATTCATGGCTCACATTGGTGAAAAACTTTATTTTCATCATATCCATGTCGTGCCGGCGTTGAGCTTCCTGTAATTCCTGCTCGTTGCGGTAATTCATTCTCGCCCGCCGGAGCTCCAGCCAGCGCAATATAAACAGCAGTCCGGCCACAAAAATGAGATACAGAACGATGGCAAAATTACTTTTCCAGAAAGGAGGTAGAACGGTGATTTTCAGTTGTGCTTCCTGTCCATTCCATAGCCCATCATTATTTGATGCTTTCACAATAAAATAATATTCGCCGGGATTAAGATTGGTATAGGTAATCCTTCTGTTAGACCCGTCAGTCGTAAGCCACGTCTTATTAAAACCCTTAAGTCTGTAAATATATTTCACTTTTTCAGGATGGAGAAAATTAAGAGCAGCGAATTCAACAGAAAAAACATTATCGCTGTATTTCAAAACGATTTCAGAAGTTTCGGATATGGCTTTTTTCAGGACAACTTTGCCCTTTACTTCTTCATTAACCCCTACGCTTTTATTGAATATCTGCAAATCTGTAAAGACCACCCGCGGGGCGGTACGGCTCATGGTAATAGATGAAGGGCGGATAATATTAAAACCATTGGCACCGCCAAAAAGTAATTCACCCTGACTGGTTTTACAGGCAGCTTTCTCATTAAATTCCTTCCCCTGCAAACCATCAGATTCATCAAAATTTCTAAAAATGAAGTAATCTTTATTTGCCTTTTGATCTTTGCGGATTGTCAGGCTGGATATACCATTCGGAGTACCAAACCACATTTTCCCAAGATTATCCGCCAGGGCAGTCAATATTGAATTATCGGGCAATCCGTCATTTTTCCTGAATATCTTAAATCTTCGTTTTCCTTTCTCAAAAAGATTCAGTCCGTCGCGGGTGCCAACCCAGACATTACCAGAAAGATCGCAAGCAACTGTCAGAACGTTATTATTACTTAAACTTTTAGGATCATTATTATGTCCATAATGGACAAACTGTCCGTTTTTTCTTACAAGTTCATCTACACCTTCAGCAGTTCCCACCCAAAGGTTTTTATCCTTATCTTCGGTAAGAGAGGTAATATAATTAGATCGTACAGAATTTTTGTAACCAGCCCTGTAGTGATTAAAAACCTTCTTGTTTCTGTCGAATCTATCCAATCCTCCGCCCAGGGTACCTATCCATAAATTGTGTTGAAAATCCTCCAAAATACTCCAGATACTATTTTGAGAAATACTAACGGAATTGGAAGGTTCATGCATAAAATGAGTAAATTGCAGGCCATCGTAACAGTCAAGCCCGCCGCAATAAGTACCTATCCATAATTTTCCCACTCTGTCCTCGTAAAGACTAACAATAACATTGTTACTTAAGCTGTTGGAATTCCCGGCCTCATGTACAAAATGCTTAAATTTACCTGTATGGCGATTATAATAATTCAGGCCTCCCCCATTGGTTCCAATCCAGATATTACCTTTAGGATCTTCACAAAAACAATTCACATCGTCATAGCCCAAACTTTGAGGATCGGAAAGAAGATGTTTGAAAAGGCCGAACCTGAAAATATCTTCATGAAAATAATCCACTCCCCTTTTATAAGTGCCTGCCCAAATAATTCCCAAATTGTCTTTATACAATGAATAAATACTGTTTTGTGACAGACTGTTTTTATCTTCAGGATTGTTAAGTAAATAAGACACTGAAAAATCCTTTTTATCAAGCAGGTTGATTCCCCCATGATCTGTTCCAATCCAGATCAAACCTTTATTATCCTGAACAATACTAAGGATTTGATTTGTGTTCAAGCCCTTCTTTCCATTTCCTTTATCTATATGTAAAAAGGACCTGGTGGACGAATTAAAATAAAAAGCTCCTATAGGACTGTCGGGGCAGCAAATCCACAAATCATCATCCGAATCAATGAACAGTTTATACTTAAAAGTTTCACTTCCATTAAATTTTCTCAAAAAATCACTTCTATATATGGTTTTAAAGTTTTCAGAATTCATCAACAACAGGATGCCACTTTGATACACTACCCAAAGTTCGTTCTTCGAATTAAATCCTGCAGCGGTTATCACATCCCGTCTTGAATTTTCTTCACCTCTAAACGACAAATCCACTTTTACATTTTTTTTGAAGGAAGTGAAGTATTTGTACAGCCTGCACTTTGTACCCAAGAACCAATAATTCCCATTTTTGTCTTTAATAATATTCGATACAGAATTATCAGGCAGAGAAAATTGCTTCAAACAGGAATAAACATTTTGCGAAAAAGTTTCTGTTTCAGGATCATAAATATTTAGGCCATTGCGGGTATTAACCCATATTTTTCCACGAGGGTCTTCAAAAGCAGAAATAATATAATTATCGTTAATAGAATGAGGGTTGGAAAAATCATGTATAAAAACCTTTGAAGCATAACCGTCGAAACGGTTTAATCCGGACATGGTGCCGAACCACATGAAGCCCTTTCTGTCTTTCAGGATGCAATTGACCTGATTATGGGATAAACCATTGGCAACATCAAACCTCACAAACTTATACTGGTCAATTTGCGCAGTTATTAACTGATTGATTATTAATACGAAGTACAAAACAGCAGTAAAGCTTTTATTCAGCATAACTGACTAAATTAGTTAGAAAACAGGTTTAGGTTAATATAGAAATTCGAAATTTAATAATTTTAATCATATAGTCAAATTGATAAAATTCAAGGTTAAATTAGATTTCTTTAAAAAAAGGTGAAATTATTTTTCAATTTGTATCATTTTTTAGGCTTTTTTGTTTTGATTAAAAGATTTTATCAATACCTTTGTGCACTGAAAAAAGGAAAATCATGCGTAATAGTATTATCATTCTCATTAGCCTATTCCTATCTCTAA
>JAUZOH010000177.1 GCA_030706565.1 Bacteroidota bacterium
ACACCATGAACTTTGAATACACCGGAACAAATTCATAAATCTTTATTTTAAATTGTCGCTTAACACAAAAAAGGAATCTGAGGAAATTCCAGGGAGAGCATGTAATAATTATACGAAAAGGAACATTATAAGTTCTGTTATTTCCTGAAATACATGTCTTAACTCATTCAAAACAACTGCATATTTATTCAAATATTAAATATAACATATTCTCTATCAATTTTAAACTAAAAAGTTACATAAAGCAAAATTACAATTTTGACCAACTCACAATTTTCTTTGATGAAATAAACTGTATTAATGTCCGAACAACTCAAATTTATGATTAATAAATTTTAAAAAAAAGATTTTTTGAGGAAAAAAACACATAACTACCCATTGTTTTTTATTATACCTATGGAATTGGGGATGTATAGGGGTAAAAGACAGAGGTAGAAGCCACATAAACTCCGAGTTGGCTAAAATCAGGAATGGAAAATCACTTAAAAACACCTTCGGTTGGAGGCTGAAAAAATAAAAAATCCGCAAAACACCATCACAAATGTGTTAACCAATCAAAAAAAATACCTGCAAAACTATTGTAATGCAGGTATTTTTTCCAATTCGCTACTTTTAAGTAACTCATCAATTGTTACTTAAATATTTTACTTGTGAATGATTAACAAATCACTGAACATTTCCGGTACGTTTTAATACTCCCCAGCTTGTTAATTCGCCTTTTACAGCCCTAAGGTAAGCTTTAATCAAGACATAACATAAAAATTGCCGGTACACAATCCGCTGTACAAACAACCTGGCAATTGTTTTAAGGGTAAACCGCTGTTTATCCAGGTGAAAAGCATAGCCTGAAATAATACAATCAACGATCATGTATGCAAAATAAAATACAGCAATTTTCAAAGCACTGCTTGTAAATAGAGAAATAAGCATCATAAAATCGATAATCGGGGAAAACAAAGGCAAAACGAGTTGAAAAATAAGGACATTGGGCATTAAAATCCAACCGATATTGCTCTTCTTTCCACTAAAAAGCAAATCCTTGTGTTTCCAGAAACACTGCATGATACCGAATGTCCAACGGAAACGTTGTTTAATGAACATCCTGACATTTTCAGGAGCTTCGGTCATCGACAAAGCCTCATTACAGGTCCTTACCCTGTACCCGGCCCTCAATAGCCTAATGGTAATATCACAATCTTCGGCAAGGGTGTCATTCATAAAACCGCCCACAGACAAGATATAATCCTTTCTGAAAGCCCCTATTGCTCCGGGAACAACCATAATAGCATTTACATAATCAAAAGCGAGCCGGTCGAAATTCTGACTTGTTGTATATTCTATCGATTGCCAACGGGTAAGCAGGTTTACCTGGTTGCCTACTTTGACATTTCCGGCAACGGCAGCAATATCATCCTGATCAAAAGCTTTAACAAGAATAGATGCAGCATCTGGATTCAACAAAGTATCTGCATCAATGCAAATCAATATTTCTCCCTGAGCATGTTCAAGTCCCAAGTTTAAGGCAGAAGCCTTACCCCCATTTGGTTTTGTTAATACAGTCACATTCGAAACTCCTTCAAAAGTCCTTTTAACTGTTGCCAGGGTATCATCTTTTGAACCATCATCAACAAAGATGACTTCAAAATCGGGATAGTTACAATTTAAAAGGTTTTTTACCGTTTTCACTGCCGTAACCGCCTCATTATATGCAGGAACAATGATACTCACTTTCTTCAATGAAGATTCCTCCATGAGACTTACTGCAGATGCCGGGATAACGGCTGTCTTTTTTATTTTCCTTTGATTATACCATGCCAAAAATCCCAGCGAAATAGTCCGTGCAAAGGTAAGCAACAAGGCCAGGAAAAATATGCCGGCTAAAATATGCTCATAGAAATAAGTGATTTCAAAAATAGTCTTATCGGCATAAAGCGCATATTTATCTATTCCCCCGGCAATTGAAGGCATAACCTCATTACGGGTTTTACCCATCAAATCAGATACCAGCACGAACGAATATCCCTTGTTCTTGAAAAAACGGATAATAGCAGGCAATGCCTTTACAGTCTGCGTCCTGTTTCCACCTGCATCATGAAGGAGGATGATATTTCCAAGCTTTTCCTGACTTTTTACTCTGGAAATAATCGTATCAGCCGTAACTCCTTTTTGCCAATCATTGGGATCAATCAATGCACCGATACAATACAAATCCTCATTTTTTGCAATTTCCAATGGCCTGAGCTGATAAATATTCATTGGTTCAGTATCTGTGCTGTAAGGAGGCCTGAACAGGAAGGTCCTTCTTCCCAGAATGCTTTCCAACAACAAATTGGTGGCACGAAGTTCAAAGGTCGTCCTGTCTTTTGATGTTTCCTCAAAATTAGGATGAGTAAAGGTGTGGTTACCAATTTCAAATCCGTAATCATATATTTTTTTCACCAGGGGAATATTGGATTCGGCATTCACACCGGTAATAAAAAAGGTGGCCGGTACATGATAAAATTTTAATATATTTAAAATTTTTGGTGTATAATTTTCATCCGGTCCGTCATCAAAAGTGAGGGCGATTTTTTTATGGGCTATACCGGTACGCTTAATTACATAACAGGTAGGCAGGATATCATATTTTTCTTCAGAAATTAACTGATCGTTAATATTTACTTCCAGACTGGCCCGACCGGGGTGAGGAGATTCAATAATATCCAAAATTTCTCCGTCTCCAACAAAATCAACATTATATGCAGAATTCAGTCTTTCAAATTTCCTGTAATTGATAGGATTTCGAATAATCCATCCTAATTGCAGCGGTTTGTCATAAAATTTCCACAAGCGGGTATCTTCTGCTCCCAAGCGCCATAAAGCCACTCCGGCAGTTGAATAATCTTCAGCGGTTCGCATAAGGTTGAAATTAGTAACCGCATCGGTAAAAAACACCTTGTGAACCAGGCCCCCGTCATCTGTATAGGAAAAACTCAGGTTATAAGTATTGTTATCAAAAACGATATTACTGCCATAGCCAATAGCAGCAGTGATGGCGTCCTGATAACTGACATCCTCGCCCTGATAGCCCACAGCCCAATCATAGCCATAAGTAGGAATACAAAGTACCACTTTTTCAGATGGCACTTTAGCAAGAATTTCATTTAATGCCTTTTCCACCCAGCTCTGAGCAGCAATCGGACCGGGCATTCCCATTGAACTATGTTGGTCGTACCCCATCAGGAAAAACAAGTCATTGTAGGCATTTAAAGCCTTCAGATTATAATCGGGATTGAAAGGGACTACATCCTGGGTAACCCAAAAACCTTTTGCATGTAATGCCTTATACAATTCCCGCTGAAAATTAATTACATATTCATCCGTGGTTTCTGATAGATCTTCAAAGTCTATATTTATCCCCTGAAAATGATAATGTTCCAGAATAATTAGAAGTTTATCAATAAATAACTTTCGTTTGAAGGGTGAAACAAATAACTGATGTGTCCGTTTGCTGTTCCAGGATCCTTTATAAAAGTTTGAAATTAAAGGGACGACGGCAATTTTGCTTTTCCGCATAATATTCAATGCAGCAGAGTCAATTTTGACAGAAATAATATCTGAACTATCCGAAAGGAAAAGCCATTCGGGTATGACCAAATTCATTTTAGAAATATGGTTGACCAAAGAATAATACGACTGACGGTCCCAGTTAACATAAAAACCCGCTCTAACGGGAAAGATATTTTTAGTGATGGGCGGCAAAGTCATTTTAACCTGATAAAAGTTACGCCTTTTTTTTGAACGGATATACTTCAGGTCTTCCGTCAGTTTTTCTTTTTCATCCTGATTTAAAGAATTTTTTATAACCTGAGACGACAACCTTTTATAAACTACTTTTGTCCCGATCAAATTGGGAAGTGGATAGCTGGTCTTGTGTAATATAGAATAAGTAAGCACAAAAATAGCCATTGCCATAAGAACCGCAATAACCCTCAATATCCAAATGAACTTTTTCCACCTTCCGGGAGCTTCTGTCTGAAAAATTTGTCTTCTTGCTGTAGGCACCATAATTATTTTAATTTGAACAAATAGACCGTATGAAAAACAATATTATTATAAAAATGTTTTAATAGTGAACACTGATATTTCCTATATGCTTTAAATTCATCCATCCGGATATTTTTAACATAAAAGACGACCAAAGTCCCAACTTAATATTGAAAAATGGAACTTTCTAATCCCGGATTAAACAGAAAAATAAAGCAGGGCAGAAAAGCAGTATATTAATTAGGTTATCAGTAAGGCAATAGGTTAACAGGCGAGAAACTTTTTCTAATATTTTGACAGGAAACAAAATAAACAGAAATGCTCAGGTAACAATGATTTTTCGGCAGAAATTTATTAAAAACCTTAGTATAAAACAATTACCTATACAATCACGACCTGGCATATCTTAAACAACAATCAAAACTCAAAGGATCAATCGCCGAAACAGGTCCCCACCTTTTTGGCGCTATCAATCCAGGGATGATCCAGAGGAACAGTTTTTGTTTTTCCTACAACTTTTTCCAGAGGAACAGGTTCCACGTTATCACCATGCAGAGCGACCATCACTCCATATTTTCCTTCCTTGATTAATTCCGCACATGAAGTACCAAAACGGGTCGACAACAAACGATCTTCAGCCGAAGGAGTACCCCCTCTTTGTAAATGTCCCAAAATGGTAACTCTCGATTCAAGCCCGGTAAGTTCTTCTAATTTTCGAGCAACACGTATGGTGTTGGTCATATGAAGAGTTTTCAACTCATTTAACTCTGTCTTGATTTTATCCTTTTTACTTGTTCCTTTGTACTCTTTATATTTTGCTTCAAGCTTTTGCAGTTCATTGGCAAAGTTTACAGACATCGCGCCTTCAGCAATCGCAACAATACTAAAGGATTTTCCAACTTTACTTCTTTTAAGTATAGAATCAGAAACATTATTCAGATTATAAGGAATCTCAGGGATAAGGATAACATCGGCACCCCCAGAAATCCCGGCACCCAATGCAAGCCAGCCAGCTTTATGCCCCATAATTTCACATAAGATAATTCTGTGATGACTATGGGCAGTGCTATGTAAACGGTCAATAGCATCAACGGCTATTCCCAGGGCAGTATCGAAGCCAAAGGTAACATCGGTCATGGCCACATCATTATCAATAGTCTTGGGCAAGGTAATGATGTTAAGCCCCTGTTTTTGCAAATGATAAGCATTTTTCTGGGTTCCTCCCCCACCAATGCAAACAAGAACATCCAGCTTATTTTTATAATAATTTTCAACAATGGTTTTGGTCATATCACATTCTTTGCCATCAACCATCATTTTATATGGCTTTTCTCGACTGGTTCCTAAAATAGTTCCACCCAGTGTCAAAATACCAGATAAGCTACCTCCATCGAGGTTTACGGTTTGGTTTTCCATGACTCCTCTAAAACCGTCGCGAAAACCAATCACTTTCATGCCATAGCAACCCAGCGCAGCTTTGCCCAAACCACGGATAGCCGCATTTAATCCAGGACTATCGCCTCCTGAGGTTAATACTCCAACTATTTTTCCCATAAGATAAATTTAAAATTCAAAGATATATAATTTATCATTTACTATAACCTGTAAACACCATAAAATCACGAATTGACATTGTTCTGCCCTATCCTTTGCCAAATTTATTATCCTTTTCTTTTTGTATGAATTGATCTTTCCTTACAGTATATTCTATATTCTCTCTGTAAAGAATTGTAGAACATCTCAGCAATTACTTTGGCCCCGCAGGGGCTAAAATGTACGAAATCCTTACGGGCAAGCGATGGATTGGAAAAGACCCAGCTTGGCATTGAATTTTTTCCTCCCATTGCCTGATAAGTATCCCAGAACATGCATCCTGCCTTAAAAGCTGCTGCCCGCTGAGCATCCCTTACTTTTTCAATATTGGGATAGGATTCATAATTTTCACCATTTTTGCGCGACATATCCGAAACACCCATAACAATAACACATAATCCTGGTTGTATTTGCCTGATCAGTCTCAATTGATAATATAAATGCCTTTCATAAAAGGAATAATTGGTCAAAAGCCCAGGTACTACATTAGCTCCAAACTGAAAAATAACAAGCTTTATATTCAGAAGGTGAAACATTTCCTTTAAAAATCCTATATTCATGGAAGTAAAATTCATCCCCAAACTTCCTCTCATGGGGATATTATCGACAGCCACCCCCGAGGTATCATCAAAAGCTATTCCATAAATTTTCGGACTGGATTTTCCCCAAAATCTGAATGTAAACTGTTGTGGTGTAGTACTTAACAACCAGGTTTGAGTATTTATGCCCTTTGCAGGTGCCAATACTCCCGCCCGGGAAATTCCCGAATTCCCCAACAAAGTAACTGCCATCGGCTGGGTATTGTCACCATAAAAAAAAGTGCACCTATGGAAAGCGTAACTTCTCGGATAAGAAAAATTTGTCCTTTTTAAATCTATCCAGCCTTCGTAAAAATTATTTTTTTTGTCTTTTTGAAGTGTGGCATAATTGCCGAGCATGCCCCAATTTATATGCTGGTGACCGGATGTATTATTCATGGAAAAACTTTTCCAATCTCCGGATATATTCTGCGCATAAGATACAGACAGGTTCGTTCCCCTGACAACAGGGAATAATCCTATACCTCCGCCGCCAAAAGACTCCTGCAACCGGTTCCGGATATAGGAAGTAATCCGGTCACCCTCAATTTGGGAATCCCCATAATGCAGGACCCGTATTAATTCCCTGGTTTGATTCAAATGATAAAGACTGGAGAAAAAAGAATAAATCAGCCGATGATTCCCTTGAGGAAATTCCAGTGGAAAGAAAAGGGCAGATAAGCTGTCGCCTAACCTTCCCTTGCTCTGATACTGGAAAGCTACATTTATATAATTTGATTTATTTGAAAAGATACTGTCTTCTTTACCCTGTAGTACTATGGGTTGACGATACACGGCGGCAAGTGAATCGGCCTTAATCGCCGAACTCTGTTTCATTATAAACGAAATATCCTGATAACCCGGATTCTTTTGATGAATAAAATCATCAAGCTTAACAAAATGAAAATTAAAATTTCCAATTTTTACCCCCCCGGAGGGAAAAACAAATATCAATACAAAAAGAATGAGGAAAACCGAAATATAAATCAATAATAATTTATAAGGTTTCATTGATCAGATTCAAAAGTCTTAAAGCTTAACCTTTTTTACGGATTTTTAATTTTTGCCCTGGCATAATTTTATCAGATGCCTGCAAATTGTTCAGCTCCATCAGTTCTTTATCACTGTTGCCCGGATATCTGCTGGCAATTTCCGATAATGTATCACCCTCTTTTACTTTATAATAAATAAAATTGCTGGCTTCTGCAGTCCTTGATTTCTTGTCTTTCTTTGTGACTTCAGCTGTATCAGAACCTTTTACGGTTTCTGATTTCTTATCAAGATTTCGTTTTTCAGCCACTAAATTATTATCATTATCCTTTTCCCTTACTTTATGGTTTAAATAAACGACTAATTTCTGACCATATTTTACTGTATTCTTTCTCAATTTGTTCCAATGCTTCAGGTCTGAAACCGACACTTCATATTTTTGTGCAATCAACCCAAGCGTTTCACCCTTTTTTACTTTATACCCTATCCGTTCCCGCTCCTGTTCCCGTTCACTATTTTTCGCCTCGGCAGTATATCGTGGACGATAATGGGTATAACTATGGGCAGGGCTCATCAGTTTAAGTGCAGGATTAAAAAACAGAGAATCCTTATAAG
>JAUZOH010000178.1 GCA_030706565.1 Bacteroidota bacterium
CCCTGAAAAAAATTCTTTCTTCCGGAAAACAATTTACATTTCCCGGCATTGGCAGTTTGGCCAGGGATGTAAATGGAAAACTATTTTTCCTTTCCGTTAATGAATTAATGAATTTCCAAACAGATGATAAAGCTATAGATTCTAATGTTAATGAAAATAAACCATTGGTCTCTCAGTCAAGTGTTCATCCGGAAAATGCACCTGCTCAAGTAAATCAAAGTGATATTCAGGAAACTTCCAGAGAGAAGGTAGTGGAATCAAACAGGGAAGATAAAGATATATTTGACCTTTTGTCGGATGATTCTACTTTACAGGATAAAAAAAAGTTCAGATGGTGGTGGGGCCTGGGAATTTTTGTGCTGATTTTTGCTTCCTGGTTGATATTTTGGGATGGAATAAATGAACTTAAAAACATAAAGGAATCCATTGCCCTGATTTTTACTTCTCCTGCAAGTCAGGAAAATATCAAAATTAAAGATGCAAAGCATAAAACGGACACGATAGAAAGAGGAGCTGGCAAATCAATTCTGGCTATTGTCTCGGAGGAAGATACTGATTATAAATCGGTGAATAACATCGCACTTAGAGCCATTTTAAACCAACCACATGAATCTTTTTTTCCAAAAAAAGAAAAAAAGATTTCTCAAAAGTTGAATACTGCCGGTTCTTTGAAAAAATATCACCTGGTGGCAGGTTGTTTTAAAAAGAAACAGTATGCCAGTTTGTATGTAAAAAAGTTACAGGAGAAAGGATTTACAGTCAAAATGGTACTAAGAAAAAATGGTTTTTATACCCTGAGCATTGGTTCGTACTCTTCTTTAGCGAAGGCAAAAAAAGCACTTCAAACCAATTACCGGGAAAAAAATACAGTTTGCTGGATTATGTATTATTGATGGCTTTTATTTGAGCTTTACCCTTGCAAACACAGGCTGATGGTCACTCCAAGCAAAATTGGTATTGATCGTTTGAACGGCAACCGGTTCTATATTGGGAGAAATTAAATACATATCAATAACCGTTGTCAGGGTTTCGACTGAATTGTATGGTTTATCTACCCGGCGGTTGGATGGGGTACGAGGATCAAATAACCATTGCCACCCGGCAGGTGTGAAATCTTTACTGATATAATTCAAATCCAGGGTGTTGAAATTTTCGAACTGGGGTTTTAGTCCGTTGGGGCTTTGGTTCCAATCGCCTCCAACCATTACATAGTTGCCTTTTTGATATTCGTTTAAAATGAACTTTTTCAGAAAAGCCATTTCTTTGGGCTTGAGAATGTTTTTTGTATCAAAAGCCGAATTGTGGGTGTTGATCAACACGAATTTCTTGCCATTTGATAATGGATAATAGTTTACCAGACAACAGCGGTTGAGCATGAAAAGATTTTTGGGCCAGGGAAATTTTCCGGGGTATGAATATCGCATGGATAATTGTGGCTTAAAGCGGCTGAAGGTTGCAATTCCCGAAAATACTTTCCCCATGGGATTGGAAACAGGAACGGGAACAAAGGCTACATCGTAATTTTTTGCAAAATAACTGTGATAATTGGACAGGATATGATGAATGCTGTCGGTTTCATTGATGTGATAACTTCTTTTGGAATTCTGGTCTACTTCCTGAAGCATAATAAAATCGAGGTTCTCATTATGCCATAAAAAACTGATGACTTTACTCAGACTTTTTAGCACCCTGGCTTTTGTTGGCCTGACCATTTTGCCGCCATCGTAGAAAAAATCCATTTTGCTGTCCAGCCCGCAATATCCGATATTCCAGATTAGCAAATTGAATTCTCCATTTTGAGGGAGAATGTCAAATTCCTTATTTTCTGCTAAGGTTTCGCTGGGCTTAGGCCTGTATGCAGTGCACCAGGTGAATAGAAAGAATGCTGCAAATACGGCAATGACAGTGATCACTATCACAGTTATAATGTGGATTATTTTCATTTTTAATCGATTAGCATTATAAATGAAGCTAAAATTGATGAGTTGAAAAATAAAGGCCTTACGATCATTACGCAAAGCCTTTATTAATGCTTATTTAAGAAGATTATTTGGTCGGTACATTTTTTAAAGTTTCAACCAGAAGATCCCAGAATTTTTTAACAGATTTGATTTCAACCTGTTCATCTGGGGAGTGTGGATGTTGAATAGTAGGCCCGAATGAAATCATATCCCAGTTAGGATAAACTCCTCCGAGTAATCCACATTCCAGTCCGGCATGAATAGCCTTAATGCAAGGTTCGGTACCGAACAATTTCTTATAAGTTGTTTCTACGGCATGTAAAATTGGAGAATCAACGTTGGGTTTCCAGCCCGGGTAATTGTCTGCAAATTCTGCTTTTGCTCCGGCCAGCTCGAAAACACATTGAATCATATCGGCCAGGTCATCTTTTGAAGAATCCACTGAACTACGAAGCAGGCATTGTAAGTCGATTACTCCGTCATGTGATTTGACACTTGCCAGATTATTTGAGGTCTCAACCAGTCCTGGCATAGAATCACTCATCCGCATCACCCCATTGGGACAACCGTAAACCGCAAGGATTAAGTTCTTTTGGGTAAGAGCATCAATTACATGAGATGGAATATCTGTTGGTTCAGCGGTAAAACTAATGTGTGGTTCAACAGCTGCATATTCTTCCTGGAAAATTTTTTCTGCTTTGACAACTGCTTCTTTCAGCGCATTTTCTTTATCTTTAGGTACCAGAGCTGTTACAAAGGATTCAAAAGGAATGGCATTGCGCAATCCGCCTCCGTCAATTTCTGACATGCGCAAACCAAATTCTTTGGTCGCATGTTTTAAAAAGCGGTTCATTAATTTATTGGCATTAGCCCTGCCCAAATGTATATCAGCGCCAGAATGTCCGCCTTTTAATCCTGAAAGTACCAGTTTGAAAGCTGACATGCCGGCAGGTGTCTTTTCGCTGTGGTAATTGAAGCTGATATTGGCATTTATCCCGCCTGCACAACCGATATACAGAATACCTTCTTCTTCAGAATCCATGTTCAGGAATATATCTCCTTTAAGCAAGCCTGCTTTCAGGTTTGAAGCACCGGTCATACCTGTTTCTTCGTCTATAGTAAACAAAGCTTCAATCGGGCCATGGGCGATTTCCTTGTCTTCAAGAACTGCCAATGCGGCTGCAACTCCAATGCCATCATCCCCGCCAAGTGTGGTTCCTTTGGCTTTTACGTACTCGCCCTCAATGTGGGCCTGGATTGGATCTTTTAAGAAATCGTGATTGGTGGTACTATTTTTTTGTGGAACCATATCTACGTGACCTTGCAGAATAACTCCAACTCGGTTTTCCATTCCTTTGGTGGCCGGCTTGCGAATGATGACGTTACCTATTTCATCAACTATAGTCTCCAAACCATGACTAATTCCAAATTCTTTAATAAAGTTCACGACATCATGTTCGTGCTTTGATGGATGTGGAATTTTACAAATTTGTTCAAAATTTACCCATAAAGCTTTGGGTTGTAGATCACTAAGTTCACTCATTGATAATCCTCCTAAATAATTTTATCTTATTGATTATTCTGAATTTAATTCATTTTTCGAAAGTTAATATTTTTTTACCAGTCAAAATATCAATGATAGAAATATTTTAATTTTGACTTAAACCCTCATTCAAGTTCTTTAAAAGTAATATATCCTTGACGATAGAGCTGTCCTAGAAATTTTGCCACTCTTGTCTCAATATTGTCCGCAGGTTTGTGTTCCCCGGCAAGCAATAATTCTATCTCTTCGCAGATTTGCAAGACCTTCCGGGTTCCGTCTATAAGACGCCAGAGTGCAGAACCTGTTTCGTCAAGTTCTACCCTGAACGAAATTGACTTTCTGTGCGGGATAAACCATCTGGCAAAAGCTTCATTTTTAAACTTGGGAATGATCAGCACAACTTTCCCGTTTTCCTCAATAGTAGATTGATGAAGTTGCACAGGAGTCATCTCCAGGAGGTTGAGCTTTTTAAGTAATTTCTTCCGTTTAAAAAAATTCATTTTTGAAAATCGGTTTGTCTGAAACTTTAATCAGGGATAAAGCAATTTAAAAACTATAACCCCGGCAAAAACCGGGGTTATAAATTTCCATTTAAAATCTTTAATTGTCTTATTTCTTTTCGGCTTGTTTTAATGGAATCCTTATTAACATTAGCGCAATAAGAGTAAGAACAGCTAAACCTATGATGTAGGAAGGATTTTTAAATACTGCTGGCGGGAATTTGTCGAAAGCAGCAAAAATTGCGAAAACCAATCCCATCAGTGCTTCACCTGCAATCAGACCAGAGGCCAGAAGGACACCAATATTTTCGGCTTTGGACCTTTGGAAATCGCTGAATTTCTTTTTGTCTTTATAATATTCGACAATTCCTTTAATCATACCTCCGATAAATATTGCAAAGGTAGTATCCAATGGCAGGTACATGCCCACACTTACTAGCATAGGACTCTTAACCTGCATCAGAATAAAGCCGATTCCTAAAAAGACACCCACGATAATCAGGGGCCAGGCCATTTGTCCGCCAACAATACCTTGTGAAAGTATAGCCATCAGGCTGGCTTGGGGGGCTGAAAGTTGTTTGCTTCCAAAACCTCCTTCATATCCTTCTTTGATGCCTTTGGCAATATCCCCTTCATTTAGGAAGGATAAAACTCCGAACATGACCACACCTGCAGCAACTACACCGATGATATCGCCTATCTGCATTTTCCAGGGAGTACCGCCCAGGATGTGTCCTGCTTTCAGATCCTGCAACATTTCTCCTGCAACAGCAGCCGAAACACAAACAATAGCTGCAACGCCCAGTACCGATGCAACACCTTCACGTCCTTTAACACCCAACAAAACAAGTATTAATGCAGTTACCACCAAAGCGGTAAGGGTAAGTCCGCTGATCGGGTTATTGCTTGAGCCCATGATACCGACCAAGTAACCGGAAACAGCAGCAAAGAAGAATGCCAGAATGATCATAACCGTAGCAGCTACAAGGGCAACAACAAAGGTGGTTTTAAATATACAAAACGTAATGAAAAAAGTAAGAATGGCAACTACTACTATTCCGCAGATGATCCAACCGAAGCTGATGTCTTTTTCGTTGCGGGGGACATTTACCTCAATACCTTTGGCGGCTTTTTTTACATCGCCGATTGAACGGGCGATACCTTCGGTCAGGCTTTTGCGCATCATGAAGAGGGTATAGCAGGCACCTACCAGCATCCCACCGATTGCTATAGGCCTTACAATGAATTTCCATACCTGATAGGCTGAATTTACCCAGGCTTTTGCTATTGCAGCATCCATGCTCAACGTTGGATCAGCGGCTTTAAGGCCTGCAGCAATTGAATTAATATCTATTCCTGAAGAAAGGAAATAGAGGATGATAGGGGTAAGCAATCCCCATGCAATGATACCCCCGCTGAAGTTAAGGGAGCCTAACCTGGGGCCGATAATATAACCTACGCCAACATAAGCCGGGCTGATGCTGGGCGAACCTGCCAGTAATCCGCCCTTTCCGGTGAATTTAGTGCCGGCAATCAGTTGTTTGCTGAATGTGATAAATTTTTCCCAATATGTGCTGAAAACCTTGAATTCTCCCAAAGCTTTTACCAAACCGCCCAAAAACATGGCTCCGAAAAGGTATTTGGAAGAACCGTCCGACCCCTGTCCGGCTTTGTGGATTTCTGAAGCTGCAACTGATTCGGGAAAGGGAAGTTCTACGTCTTCAACCATTACCCTGCGGAGAAGGGCTACAAACATGATACCCAGCACACCGCCTGCAACTAAAATCAAAGAGGAGGTGATGTAATTCCCGGGGGTGAAAAAAGGTTTCCAAATTCCGGCCACAAAAAAAGCAGGTAGCGTAAAAATGGCTCCTGCTGCGACGGATTCCCCAATGGATCCTACGGTACGTGCAAAATTTTCTTCCAGCAAGGATCCCTTCATCGCTTTTAGGATTGCCATGCCGATTACTGCTGCAGGGTAGGTGGCCGCGATGGTCATGCCTGCTTTTAAACCCAAATACGCATTGGCCGCGCCCAGTACAACAGCCAATACCAATCCTATGATCAGGGCCTTAGCTGTAAATTCTGCCATACTTGTTTCTGCAGAAACAAATGGCACATATTTTTTTTGTTCTGACATACTTGTATTTTAAAATTGAACGAATAAAATATTTTCTTATTAATGGGCTAAAAGTATAAAAAAATAAAAGCAAAAACATATTTTTTTTCATGATGCTCCTCATGTTTTTGTTTTATTCGTCTATTTTATTCTTTAAATTAGTTTCGTCAACTCAAAAAATTAATATTTCACGATTTTTTTTACAATTTTTCCGCCATTTTTTAAGTTAGCCACCAACAGGTAAAAACCGGGTTGAATATCGCTCGTATTTACGCAGGAAATATCTGTCTCTTTCACTTTCTTAATTAAACTTCCCTGAATTGTACAAATATCTATCCCTTGAATGCCTTCCTGGCTTTCTATATTAATCTGGGAAGAAAAGGGATTGGGAAAAATCCTGAATGAAGTTGAATTGTCATTGGTGAGGACAACCGTTCCGGTCAATGGAGCCGGAGGGGTGCCCTGTAGTTTTACATTCGAATACATCCGGTATTCTCCGGGTTTTAAAGTAAGGGTGGTTAAAGTTGAAGCAAGATTAAGGGTATTCCCGGTAAAGAATTCATACCAGGTGCCGGCTGAAGGGAAAGTGAAGGTATAATCCAGACTGTTCACATCAAAATTCCCCATTATAAAGACTGAGGAGTCACCTAAATTGAGCTGTATAGTTTTAATATTGCCTGAATCTCTTATCATGAAATTTGTGGTCGAAAAAACAGGTTCCTGTAATCTTAATTTTATCAGGGCTGCAGTGATATCATAAAGGTGCTTACGGTTTGGGTTGGCATAATACTCCCATTTTGGTGCTTTGTCTGAAAGTCTTCCTCCCTGGTTTATGCTGATGTCATAGCCCAGTTCTCCGAATTCCCAGAGCATTTTAGGCCCTGGCACAGTATAGAAAAAAGTCGAGGCCAGTTCCATCCTTTGCAAAGCAGTGAGGGTGTCTTTTATATTGTAGGTTCCTGCAGAATTTCCATATGTTATATTTTTATACATCAACCGCTCTTCATCATGGCTTTCCATATATCCCATCCTGTTGGGATAACCCCAACCTTTATTTTTGTATGAAATTTCCGAGAGTTTAGAATCACTGTTGTATCCCATAGTTGCTTCATTATAGGCGTGATTCATGTTGCCCCAAAGTATATCTCCATAGTTGGCCAGAGTGGTTTCTTCAGTGTTATTGGTCAGATGTTCAAATATCATATAGGCATTGGGTTTACGTTTCCATACTTCGGATGACATCCTTTTCAGGTTAAATATTCGTGCCGTATCAAAGGATGATGCCCAGTAATCTGAATCGCTTCTGTTTGCATAAGGTGTATTTGAGAAGCCTTTGGTGAAGTCGTAACGGAAACCGTCAATTTTATATTCACTCATCCAGTAGGAGGCAATGCTGTCAACCAGCTTTCGCGTGTATGGGCTATCATGGTTAAAGTCGTAACCAAATTGCAGGGAAGTGTTTTGAATATTGCTGGTTACATTGTACCAGGGATTCTGTACAGTAGGTTTCCCGTTTGCAAAATACATCCTGACCAACGGTGAGGATCCATAGGAATGATTCAGGACAAGGTCCTGGATTACTGCGATGCCCTGCTTGTGACATTCGTCTATGAACTGTTTGTAATCATTTTTAGTGCCATAGGCCTTATCGGGTGC
>JAUZOH010000179.1 GCA_030706565.1 Bacteroidota bacterium
ACTTTTTATCTAGGAGGTTGAATTTTTTCAAGTTTATCGTAAGGTGTATTTTGTCCTATCTCCTTTGGATTTCTCCCATAAGTATCCCCAAAATATCCCCAAACCTCATTAAGTACATAGCCCATAGCCCGGCGGTTGTAGTTCAACACAGACTCATCGCCGGGTTTTGCAGACCGCTCAGGCTCCTATTTATTGTGCGTTTGTGCTTTATTTTTTCTCATTTTATAAATCATAAAGTTACTTGTCTCCTCATCAAAACGACCATACAAATAATCTCCATACATTTCAAAAACCTCTAATCCTGCAGTTTTAATCATACTCCTTAATTTCGAATCAGTTATTGGTTTGAAATTTATTTCCAGGAATCTTTTCTCAATCAGGATATTCATCGAATCGTATATTTCATAGAATTGAAATCCTGAAACTATTTTATCGGTTTCGTTGTATTGATTCATAGATGAAATAATCAACTGTCTGTTGTCTGCTATTTGGAATTTTCCCATTATCCTTGTATTGCCATCTGCTAATCTTAATCGAGTTTTAGGATTTTGAAGTGTTAAAATAAAAATGCCGTCTTTATCAAGATGTGAAGAAATTGATTGCAATGCTTTAATCTGCAAATCAGTTGAAATAATCTCGGTAATTGAATGAAAGGGCAAAATTATCAAACCAAATTTTTTATCCAAATTCAGATTAGTCACATCCATTTGAACCAAAGTTACGGAGTAAATTTTGTTTTTAATTTTTCGTTCAAATGAATCTAACATCCCTTTTGAATAATCAACACAGGTCATGTTTAGTCCTGAATCTAGTAAAGGAATTGATACTCGCCCTGTGCCACACATTAATTCTAATATTTCTCCATTAAATTCTTCAGTCTCTTTAAGGAAAAATGGAATATCAAAATCAACATTCACATAAAAATCATAAATGTCAGCTACTTTATCAAATTTTATAGATTCTTTCATGATGCGGTTTTTGTTTATTGTATAACGCACAACGGCTGGCGGTAGCAGGCGAGTGGAACTGTTATAAAAAATCAGACAATAAGTTAAGAAAAAAAATTAACTTAACGGATTATGAAAAGCAGAAGGAAATATGATCGAGATTTTAAACAAATAGTTGTTGAACTCTTTTATAAACCGGAAAATATTGAAGATATGGCTGCAGAATCAGGGATACGAAAATATCTATGTTATTTGTGGCTTATAGAGTTCCTTATCCGGTTGAAAAGGGAGGAAGCCAGATTTGCATGAGCTGAAAAAATGAATGGGAAAAGGAGCTTGCACGGTTGCCATTATACAACTCCGTTGTTCCCCTGAGCTTACTCTTTCCTGACTATATCAACCGAAATCTCCACTGCCGGAATGGTTCCTCTGTTCTCTAGCCAGTGTGTGGTGTTCTTATCCTCTGGCCAGCCCACTCCAGGCCCATAATCCGTCGCGACTCCATTTCGATGATCAGTGATCGTTCCTTGAAGTATGTAAACGGTACCTGGTCTGTCTCTATGGTCGTGAATAGGACCAAATACACCTCCAGGCTCAAAGGTCACCATACGCATCCGAAGCTGCCGCCCTGCCATTCCCTCTATTTCAGGGCCAAGGTCAACTGTTGTAAGTAACTTCACCCTAATGCCTTTCGTCTCAGGTGCTGTTTGTTCGTTGCTCATAGTGCGCTCCTTTCTTTATTTTCATGTTCTAACAGAATATTGGATTTACAAACCGTATTGGCAATTGTTGTTTTCTATGAACAGCTAATTAATCAGTGAATTATTTATTAAAGTTATGAAATCATTGTCATATAATACTCCAAATCAAGCAATAAAAGTATATGTTTGATGGCAGAGTTTATGTTGTAACACAAGTCTGCCGATTCTCCCTTTTGATTGTTGAACATTTTTAAATTGGCACTTTCCTTATACCAAATCGGCACGTTATAAAACGTACCGTTTGGCATAAGGAAAACCTACATTTTATAATAATTTTTATTAGTTAGTAATTGAATTAATGATAAAAGTTGCTTTTTAAATTGTGCGCAAAGTTTGCGGCTATACAGTGTGTTGTTTGTAGTTATTGTCTTTGCTATTTTCCAGATCGAGATGCGATTTTAATAATGCAATCTGAGATTTGATTAACAAATTTCAAAGAAAGATCATGCCCCATTCCATTAATTATGCATAATTCAGCTCCCGGAATGGTAGCAGCCAATTCTTTTCCTGCCGTTAATGGTACCAGCGAATC
Source organism: Bacteroidota bacterium (assembly GCA_030706565.1). Taxonomy (NCBI): domain Bacteria; kingdom Pseudomonadati; phylum Bacteroidota; species Bacteroidota bacterium. The sequence continues at coordinate 2,241 of JAUZOH010000179.1, forward strand.
TGAATCGCCGTGTATTACCATAACAGGCATTTTTAATTTTGTAAGCTCTGGCCGCCTGTCGCAATAATCCCCAATAAGAACTGCTGCGACCTGTCTGTTTACAGCCGGAGGGTCCCAATTTCTGTTTTTAACATGCTCCAGTGCACGTTTCCTGAGTACATCCTCACTGTCAACAGCACCAAGTACTTTATAGACTTTTACAAGGTAGGTTGCCAGAGAATCCTTATTAGAGGTTGCAGGAGGTGGTGTTGCCATGGCCGTCAATACTTTTTCATTACCTTGTGGGCGTCTGGGATTCCCTGATGAGGCTGAAATGCTAGTCAGCGAGAGTACCCTGTCAGGAAAATGAATGGCTATAAGCTGGGCTATAATCCCGCCCATTGAAGCACCTACAATATGGGCATTATTAATATTCAGCGCATCCATTAATCCGATAACATCTTTGGCCATATCCAGCAGTGTATAGGGCAATGGAGCAGGTTTACAGGTGCCCACATATGGACCAATGGCGTTCCAGTCTGGCTGTCCTAATGAATCAAGATGTGTGGATAAACCTATATCCCTGTTGTCAAATCGTATTACATAAAATCCTTTTGAAGCCAACTTTTGACATAACTGTTCGGGATAATGAAGCATAGTTGCTCCTGTACCCTGTATGAAAATGATTGCTTCATTCTCTTTATTTCCAAAAGCTTCATAGGCGATGGTGAGTCCATTTGAATAAACTTTTCCTGTTTGCGCAACGATATAATTAGTTGTCAAAATTGTTAGAATACCAATAACAAGAATTTGTTTAAAGTGTTTCATTTTCAACTTTATAAGAGTATTTGGTTTATGGGATTTTCCATTTTCAAGTTAAAATTACAAACAACGTTGACGGCTATAGTTTGTTGCCGATTTCGAAGCAATTTTCTATCAAGGTACAATAAGCTTTGAAAAGAGCTAAAACCTTAAAATTGGCACTGCAACGGCAATAAACTATACGGTGTGTTGGCTATAGTGTTTATTTTATTGTCAATCCAACTAATGAAAAATCCATAATCCTATTTACTTTTGCATTTTTCATAAGTACCGTTGTATTAGGGTAATTCAGTTTCACTATTAAAACCTTAAAGAATACATTATTACTATCATTTATGAAATATTTATCCTTTATTACTCCGTCAATTTGTAAATCAACTTTGGAGTTGTAAGTCCAAACAATATTTGGACAAACATAAATTACCGCATTTCTTTGTCCGTCGGCTGTATCTACTGGCATAAAGATAGAAATCTTGTCGCCAATTCTGTGCTTTTTATAGTTTTCAGTGGCTAAAATCCTTTGTGTTTTGCTGCAATCATTAATTTTCCCCCAATATTTTTTGTAAACCTCAATCTGCTTATTTAAATCAATGGTCTTATTTGTCAGTTTTCGATAGAGAGAAGTCAATATTATCGAAGACATATCATCGGGATGAAATATCCCTATTTTATTAAAATATTTAACTAATAAAGTATCACACTGATTACGTATCCAGCTATTCCTAATCCACATACCAATTGAAAAATGGGCATTTTTTAATGAGTCTTTTATAAATTCTTCCTTTTCTTGGTCTGTCCATTTGTTATCAAAGTAGTTTATCGCTTCATCTAGGTCTTTTGGCAAGTCCTTTGACAAATCTTTTTGAGCATTGTTGCTAGTACAACTAATAAATCCAACAAAAAATATTATCAAGAATTTACTCATGTTCGAAGCTTTTTTAACATTACCGCCATACGAAAAAAGATGCGGGACGCATCTCAAGAAAATTCCAGTCCCCGGCATGTTTTATACCGCTTGTTAGCAACCGTTATTTTTTTATTCATAATCATTCCAGTTCTTGTCACGAATAGATTCTCCGTGTTTCTTGATAATTTCAAAATCATTTATCATTAATGTGTTTTGTGAATTTTTAAGCTTTTCTTCGATTATTTTTTGTGCGTTTTTGTTAGCTTCAAGAGCTTCCTTTTGTTTGTCGACTCCATACAAAAACCAACTATATTTATCCCATGCCTTATAACTTTCATTTCTTGCTTCAGTTCCTGTAATTTCATTTAGGTTCACAAAATAATAAATCCTGTCTGCGTGAGTAAATGAAATAAAAATCGTAAAAACCATATAAATTATAAATAGCATAAAAGATGTCTTTATTTCCTTGCTTTCTTGAAACTTATAAATCAATGTCGTAAATGAAATTCCAAAAGCAATTATGAAAAGAAAATTAAATCCAAAAATAACAGGTCCACCATACCAAAACTGAATCCGAAAAAGTAAGTAAATTGTCAAGAAAGAGAATGATAAATTTTTCAATGATTCAACCAATTTCTCTTTCTTATTCTTGAAGAAGAAAATAACACTATAAATAAACAACAGCAAAGCTCCAATTATTAACAATAATGATGCTCCAGGAATGTGAGGGAATTTGAAAACCAATCCTAACAGTAAACTTGCCAACGCAGAAATTAATAGTTTTTTCATATATTTTAATTTTAGTATGTACGTTTCTTTCAATTGTTGTTAACGGTTGGCGGTTATGAAACGTGCCGGATTGCGGAATTGCGTCTGTATCACACGATACGAAACTTGATGTGGGACGAAACGCTTGCAAACCTACTAAAAACCGATATGTTTTATGACCCTTTGTTAGGTGGCATAGTTTTTATTATATCATCTAACTTTCAATGGACTTATACACCAATTCTCTGAATTCCTTAAAAACTGGATAATGGAAATTTGGAACAAACTGTGTCATTAAAATTAAGACCAATTCTTCTTTTGGGTCAATATAAAAGTAAGTGTTTGCTGAGCCAGACCACCAGTATGAACCGGGAGTTCCAATAGTATTCGCCTTAATTTCATCCTGTAGTATTGCAAAACCAAATCCGAATCCCATCCCTAGCATTATTTTACCCATAAAATCATCATCGGGCATGATTACGTGAGATAGTTGATTTGAAGTCATTAGGTCAACGGTGTTGCTCTTTAAAATACGTACTCCATTATAAACACCTTTATTGAGTATCATTTGTGAAAAAATCATATAATCTGAGGCAGTAGAAAGTAAGCCTCCGTTGCCACGGATTGATTTAACGGATTTAGATAAATTATTTACTTCAGGATTTTTAATCATTTCCATACCATGCTGACCTATTGCATAAACCTTTGAAACTAGAGATATTTTTTCATTAGGAACAAAATAATCAGTCTCGACCATTTTTAATGGCTTAAATATTCGCTCTTTGAAGAATAAATCCAATGATTTTCCAGATAGAACTTCAACTAAATATCCTAATACATCTGTTGATTCGCCATATTGCCATCTCGTTCCAGGTTGATATTTTAGAGGAATTTTTGCTAATTTTTGAATTAAATCCTTTAAAGTAAAAGCATTCGAAAGATCTGCTACCCTATAAAGTGAATCAACCGGACTATCTTCCATGCCACTAGAAAATCCGGATGTATGAGTTAAAAGATTTCGAATTGTCATTGGCGTTTTCTGCTCCTCTACATGTATTCCATTTTTGTCTTTATATGAAAATACTTTCAAATCTTGAAATTCAGGAACATATTTGGCAACCGGATCATCCAATTGAAAATAGCCCTCATCGTATAATATCATCGCAGCTACACTTGTAATTGGCTTTGTCATTGAGGCAATTCTAAAAATCGCATTTAAATCCATTGGCTTGTCAACATCCATCAATCCGTACTTTTCAAATTTTACAATTTTACCGTGTCGGGCAACCATAATTACCATACCAGGAAGTTTCTTTTCGTCAACATATCTTAGCATAAGAGAGTCTATTTTATTTAAGCCTGCCGATGATATGTCCATTTTCCCCGGTTTCGAGATAGATAGTGTTATTCCCTGTTGAGAAAAACTATATGAGGAAATAAAAAGTAAAAAAAATAGAAATGTGTTTTTCAATTTAAAATTGGTTTTGTCATTTTTGTTTTTACCATGCTAACTAATGGTCGGCGGTATTGTGTCGTGTGGGATTACGAAGTGATTTCCTTTCAACTTACTCTGACCCTTTCGCGAGACGTAAACCTTCGAAAACCACTGAAACCCGCATACACTATTCCATGTGTTAGACATGGGTTTTTTCTATTATGTTTAATTCACCATTTATTATAAAGCCTAATAGAGCGATAGATAAAATCTCAATCGCTCTATAGCTTAATTTGTTCTTCGGATGAAAACTACAACGTTTTCACTGGAATACATATGTCTAAGACAAATCTGCGTTTAGAGTCTTCATCCGGCGAATTGTAGTATAACTCATATGGGTAACCATCCCTTGGTTGATATCCACTTTCTGTAAACCATAAACACATTGTATTCCAAGCTTTTTCAAATCCTTTCTCATCAATTTCAAAATGACCGACAGCATATTTGCCGCCTTCTAACTTCATTTTGCCAATCTCGCCATCAACTTTCACATCGTTATCTACAGTAATACAAGCACTTTGACGAACTTGTTCAATCGCAGTTATAGTAGGGTCGTCATGATAAACAGTAATCGTTTTTGTTTCTGGAAAATTTAACAGACCTCGTGGACCTGCCCATTTCATAAGCTTTTCATAAGCTTTCCCGATTTGGTTAAACTGACCTGTGTGTCTACAGTAAACGACATTAATTTCAGGCATTTCTTTAATTTCGATTTTTGTGTCCATAATTATAAAATTTGAGTGATTAAATTGATTAAAATTATCACTACAAAGTTGTCCTTTAAAATCTGGACTCATTTGATTTATCTTGCGGGTCAGTTGACCATTCTTGCTAAAATATAAACCGTCTTTTGCAAAAATTGCTTTTTCAGTTTCCCTAAATTCTTTGGCAGTCAAACCAAAATATTTGCGAAATGTTCGGCTAAAATGGGCTACACTACCAAACCCACAATTATAAGCTATTTCGCTTATTGAAACATTTTCGTCATTTCTAAGTTGTTGGGCTGCTTTTTCAATTCGTATTCGTTGAATAAAAGTATTTATTGTTTCATTTGTTAAAGTTGAGAAAATACGGTGGAAATGAAACGGTGAAAAACAAGCAATTTGAGAAATTTTATCAAGTGTAATAACTTCGTTTAAATGCTTTTCGATATAGTCAATCACTCTATTTATTCTTGCTATGTATTCTTGTCTGCTTTTGTCTTTTGTATTCATTTCTAAAACTATTGACTGTCATATTTTAAACTTGTGACTAACGGTTGGGGCTATGGGCTATGGCTGAGTTCGGAGATGCGTCTGTATCCCACGTGCCGAATTTGCTGCGAGACGAGACGTTGAATACGCTGCAAGCCCTGCCATTGCTTATGAGCCGTTGTTAGCGGTTCGTGGTTTTTCTGTCGTATTAAAGTCTATTATAATTCAGGCTAATAATATTTGTCAATTCCACCAAATCCTGGAATAAGTTTGTTTTCACGTGTCTTTTGAATAAAGTTGGTCAGTCGTTTAGTAAATTCCTCTGGTCGTTTTCT
>JAUZOH010000180.1 GCA_030706565.1 Bacteroidota bacterium
CAGCCGTAGCGTTAGGCGAAAAGGAATTGCTGGGAAGGGTACGTGAAATCAGTAAAAAGATTGCAGATGCAGCCACGGAAGGTTTACAGGAAGATGGAAGCATGATCAATGAGAGGAATAACCAGACGGGAGAGGAGAACCGTAACCGAGACTGGTGGCCGCAGGCAGAGACAGTAGTGGGTTATATGAATGCCTATCAGCTGACCAATAATGAAGTTTACCTGGACATATCCTTGCATTGTTGGAATTTCATCAAGAAAAATCTGGTTGATAATATGGCCGGGGAATGGTTCTGGGGAATTTCTGAAAAAGGCATTATCAATACGAAAGACGACAAGGCAGGCTTTTGGAAATGTCCTTATCATAACGGGCGGATGTGCCTGGAAATAATGAGAAGATAAATGGGATTGAAAATTGCGATTGATAGTTATGCTTATTCATTTACCTGTAAATGATCAGGTATTTGAAAATAAAGTAACTTTGAATCATGTAAATCCTTATGAATAAAACAAAATGACCATGAAATTTAAAATCACCTTATTATTATTGGCTCTATCGGCTATGGCTTTATGCCAGAAAACCACGACCAATCTGAGATTACCATCACTTATTAGTGACAATATGGTGCTTCAGCAAAAAACTGCTGTAAAAATTTGGGGTAAAGCTAACCCGGGAAAGATTATAAAAGTTGTTACAAGCTGGAAAGCAGAAGGGCAGGCAACTGCAAATGGCAATAGTTTATGGGAAGTAATGCTTCAAACACCTAAAGCAGGAGGCCCTTATGAAATAACAATTTCAGCAAAAGATACGGTTGTTAAAATTAAAAATGTTTTAATCGGGGAAGTATGGTTCTGTTCCGGCCAGTCAAACATGGAAATGCCCATGGAAGGCTGGCTTCCTCAATGTCCTGTCAAAAATTCAACCAAAGAAATTGCCACAGCAAATTTTCCAAATATCCGCTTGTTTAATGTTCAACGTAAAATTTCAAGTGAACCCCTGGATGAATGTAATGGAAAATGGCAGGAATGCAATTCTTCATCCCTCCCGCCCTTTAGTGCTACAGCTTATTTTTTTGGAAAAGAGTTATATGAGAGAATTCATGTACCTGTAGCATTGATTGAATCTGCCTGGGGCGGAACACCATCAGAAGCATGGACCTCTTATGATGCTTTGAAAAAGACTGGTGAATTTTCACAAACACTTGATGAGGTTAAAAATTATACGACAGGTGAGGTCGACAAATTCAACAGATGGATAAAAGAACACAGGCAGGTTGTGGTTGATCAAAAAGCAGGAGCAGATAAATGGAAAAATTTGAATTTCCAGGATGAAACCTGTTCATCTCCGGATTTTGACGATAACACCTGGCCATTAATGAAACTTCCGCAGGCTTGGGAAGGGACCAAAGTAGGCGATTTTGACGGGATCATGTGGTTTAGGAAAAGCATTGATGTGCCAGAACAACTTGTTGGTAAGGACTTGATTTTATCCCTTGGCCCAATTGATGATATGGACAGGGTTTATTTTAACGGGAAACTGGTTGGGGCAACAGAGATTGAAGGTATGTGGCAGGTTGAAAGGAATTATGCTATTCCTTCCGAACTTGTTAAGCCTGGTAAAAATACGATTGCTGTTCGTGTCCTGGATATTCAGGGGGGAGGAGGAATAGACGGACATGCCGAACAAATGAAACTTGGCATAAAAGGGGATAATACCTCCGAGTCTGTTTCGCTTTCAGGTGATTGGAAATATATGCCTGCTGCTGAGTTGCTGGGTAATGTTTTTTATATGTACGATATTGCTAAAGGAGAGTTCTTTTTTAAATCAAGGCCTAAAGTATTGAACCCGTCTTTACCGACAGTTTTGTATAACGGAATGGTAAAACCGTTTCTGCCATATAAAATTAAAGGGGTAATTTGGTATCAGGGAGAAGCCAACGTTGGAAGGGCTGCACAATATGCAAAGATTTTTCCGGCGATGATTGAAAACTGGCGTGCTGCGTGGGGCATAAAAGATATGCCGTTTTATTTTGTCCAGATTGCTCCATGGATTTATTCCGGTAAAGAATTTTCTGAGTCTTCTGAATTGAAAGAAGCACAGGCTGAAGCATTAAAATTGTCCAATACCGGCATGGTTGTAACATCGGATATTGGTACGGTCGATAATATTCATCCTCCTTTCAAGGAAGATGTCGGCCTGAGGCTTGCCAGTCTTGCCCTGGCTAAGAATTATGGAGTATCCTTGCCCTTTTCTGGTCCGGTATATAAATCCATGAGGGTTGAAAAAAATAAAATAATACTCCAGTTCAGTCATATTGAAGGAGGATTGGTTGCCAAAAAAGGAGAATTAAAAGAGTTTGAAATAGCCGGAAGTGATGGTAAATATTTTCCCGCAACAGCAAAGATCATTGGAAATGAAGTGGTTGTCTTTTCTTCGCAGGTTACCAAACCTGTATCTGTTCGCTATTGCTGGCATAATGGTTCTGAGGCAAGTTTGTTCAATAAAGCAGGCTTACCTGCTTCATTGTTCAGGACGAAAAAATAACATTGAGAATTTACTACCAATAAGTTCATTTTAATATTAAACTACCTGGAGGCTTTTACTTTCCGGGTAGTTTATTTAACAGGATTATAAGATTTTCGTTGGGATTTATAAGAGAATAAAAGAATTAATCAAAGATCAACAATTATTAATTTGTGATGTTTATATTATTAATAAACAACAAGATAAGGCTATAGGATTCACTGTTGAAAATATAAATTTGGGAGATGCTGAATATGGAAAAATTAAAATTTAAAAAGCCGTTTTCTGTAATAGCTTTATTTGCCTTGTCAATGATGGTATCTTATTCCTGTTCGTGTACAGGGGATAGTGGTACAAATCCTCCAGACACAAATAATGATACGGTCAAAACTCCCGTTGATCCGCCTGTTGCTTCAACCATGGGATTTTTTTTGGACAACTGGCAGTCTAAAACCTATGTGGCTCCCCAATATATGGAAAGTGCTATTGCCACATCGCCATCAACCACTGTTACAGTAGATTTTGCCAATGTAATCACTAAAATTCCATTGGCCATTTTTGGGCACAATGCCAACAATTGGATGACGCAGATGTACAATGAGCCGGTATTTCTCAATCATCTTAATCATTTGAATCCTCATGTGATCCGTTTCCCGGCAGGAAGCGGCAGTGATTGCTTTTTCTGGAATTGTAACCTGAATCAACCGCCTGCAGATGCACCAACGCGCCTGCGGAAAGCCGATGGAACCTATCAGACCGATAATTTATATACTTATGGTAAAACCACCAATAGCTGGCAGGCAACGGTTGATAATTATTATTCTGTGCTTCAGCAAACAAATAGCGAAGGTTTGATTACCATAAATTATGGTTATGCACGATACGGAACAGGGCCTAATCCGGTTGCTTCAGCAGCACATATGGCTGCCGACTGGGTGCGTTATGATAAGGGCCGGACTAAATATTGGGAAATTGGAAATGAAAATTATGGTGATTGGGAATGGGGCTACCGCATTGATGTGGCAGCCAACAAAGACGGGCAACCCGAGTATCTTACCGGGAAACTCTATGCCCAACATTTTAAAGTGTTTGCCGATTCAATGAAAAAGGCTGCTGCTGAAACCGGAAAGACCATATATATCGGAGCTGTAATGCACGAATCAGCCATTCAGGGCTGGGAAACTCCAACTCTTCAGACATGGAATTCGACCATGATCCCGGAACTTAACAATGTCCCTGATTTTTATATAGGCCATAATTACTTTACCCCTTATGGCAAAAATTCGGATGCTACTACTGTTCTGGATTCTGCTCTGACGGTGCCCACCACGATGATGAACTACATGAAAGGGGCTATTCAGAAATATGGAGCAATCCTGAAACCCATTATTCTTTCGGAGTGGAACATGTTTGCCCAGGATTCCAAACAACAGGTTTCCAATACCAGCGGAACTTTCGCGGTAATCGTCCAGGGGGAAGCCTTAAAAAATAAATTTGGACTGGCTGCCCGTTGGGATTTATACAATGGTTGGGGCAATGGCAACGATCATGGTATTTTCAGCGCCGGTGACGAACCGGGTGTTTCTAAATGGAGCCCTCGTCCTTCGTTTTATTACCTCTATTTTTTCCAGAAATGTATAGGCGACCGGCTGGTAAATTCCACGGTGAACGGAAGCGTTAATGTGAAAGCCTATGCATCTACCTATACAACAGGTCAGGCAAGTGTAGCACTTGTAAATATTTCCTCTGCAGCCAAAACTGTTCAGGTGAATTTTAAAAATTTTAAGGCAGGTAATCGTTTTTATTGGTACACCTTGGAAGGAAGCAATGACAATGGGGATTTCTCTCGAAAAGTAACGGTAAATGGTTCCGGTACCACAGCTGTTGCAGGCGGCCCTTCTGATTATGCCACTATTAAAGCAAGATCTGCATTGACTTCCAAAGGGATCAGGGTTACCATCCCTGCCTGGAGTGCTGTTTTTGTGATGGTTGATAAACCATAAAAAACACAATTAAGGCAGATGTCCTATGATAAGATTATGTTATTCGTTAGCCCCTGTTTTATTCCTTTGAAATTATTTTATAGTATACCACAGAGAACAAACTGGTCTATACACTACGAATCGCCTGAAAAAGTCATCTTAAAATTAATTTAACAGATGATGGGAATCCTGATAAATTCATAAAAATGTCTGGAACCGGTTGTTGATAAATTATATTACTTATTGTTGATATGATTTATTGATATGGTAACGAAAATATTCTTATTTTTCCCCAGCTAAATAAAATATCATCCTGGAAGAATCCCGGTATAGGAATAAGTCAGGTTTTTTTTTACATGTTAAATTTTACGAATTATGAAAAAGGTCATTATTCTAGCATCTTGTTTTTTATACATATTGGGTGAAGGTATTTATGCACAATCCCAAAATAAACTTTGGTATAATCAACCTGCCCGGTATTTTGAAGAAAGCCTGGTACTTGGAAACGGTAAAATGGGCGCTACAGTATTCGGCGGTGTTGGTTCAGATAAAATTTATCTGAATGATGCCACCCTTTGGTCGGGCGAACCTGTAAATGCCAATATGAACCCGGAAGCATATAAAAACCTGCCTGCAGTAAGAGAAGCCTTAAAAAATGAGGATTATCAGCTGGCCGATAAGTTAAACAGGAAACTTCAGGGAAAATATTCCGAATCTTATGCCCCGCTGGGTACACTCTATCTGGATTTTAAAGACAATCAGGATCCTAAAAAGTATTACCGGGAACTTAATATCTCCGATGCCGTTTCGAAAGTGGAATACGAAGTAAACGGGATTAAATATACCCGGGAATATTTTGTTTCTCATCCCGATCATGTTATGGTCATTAAACTGAACAGCAGCAAAAAAGGGAAATTAAATTTTGATATCCGTTTCGAGAGTTTATTGAAATATAAAATTTCCCCTTCAGGACAAACACTTCAGGTTAAAGGTTATGCTCCTATTCAGGCAAAACCTGGCTATCTGGGAAACAGTTCCGATGCTGTAGTTTTTGATGAAAACCGGGGGACAAGGTTTTCAACATTGATAAAAGTTAAAAATACGGATGGTACTTTGTCATCTACCGACAGTTCATTGGTATTAAACAACTGCACTGAAGCTGTTGTTTTCGTTTCAGTTGCAACCAGTTTTAATGGTTTTGATAAAGATCCTGCAGCTGACGGGCTAAATGATGCACAAATTGCCACGGATCAGTTGAATAAGGCTTATCCTAAATCTTTTGAAGAACTTAAAAAAGTGCATGTGAAAGATTATCAGGGCTTTTTTAACCGCGTAAGTCTGAATTTGGGAAAAACTCTGGCTCCTGATTTACCAACCGACGAGCGTCTCAGAAGATATGCCGAAGGCAAAGAAGATAAGAACCTGGAAATACTGTATTTTCAGTATGGAAGGTATTTGCTGATAAGCAGTTCCCGGACTTCAAATGTTCCGGCAAATTTGCAGGGTATCTGGAATCCTTATATGCGCCCGCCCTGGAGCAGCAACTATACCACCAATATCAATGCCGAAGAAAATTACTGGCTTGCTGAAAACGCCAATCTTTCTGAGATGCACCTTCCTTTGCTGGGTTTTATCAGAAATCTTTCGGAAACAGGAAAAATAACGGCCAAAACATTTTATGGAGCAAATGGCTGGGTAACCTGTCACAATTCAGATATCTGGGCTATGACAAATCCTGTCGGCGGTTTTGGCGGGGGCGACCCGGTGTGGGCCAACTGGAATATGGGTGGTGCCTGGTTGAGCACTCATCTATGGGAACATTATTTGTTTACACAGGATAAGCAATTCCTGAAGGATCAATATGACGTCATGAAGGGTGCTGCCCAGTTCTGTCTCGATTGGCTGGTTGAGGACAAGGAGGGCAAGTTAATCACATCTCCTTCTACTTCTCCCGAAAATAAATTTGTTACGACGGCCGGGTATCATGGGGCTACGTTTTACGGCGGAACGGCGGATTTAGCAATGGCCAGGGCCTGCATGCAGCAGGTGATTGACGCATCGAAAATTTTAAACACTGATGCCGGTTTCCGCCAGAAACTTGAAAGCGCTGTTTCCCGTTTGCATCCATTTCAGATAGGAAAGAAGGGTAACCTGCAGGAATGGTATTATGATTGGGAAGATGAGGATCCCCATCACCGCCATCAGTCACATTTATTTGGATTGTTCCCGGGACATCAGATTAGTCCTTATACGACGCCAGATCTGGCCAATGCTTGTCGTAAAACCCTTGAAATTAAGGGTGATGAAACTACCGGCTGGTCAAAAGGATGGCGCATCAATCTTTGGGCACGGTTGGGTGACGGAAATCATGCCTATAAAATGTATCGTGAACTACTGAAATATGTTGACCCGGATGGAGTTAAAAACAGTACCCACAGAGGAGGCGGGACTTACCCGAATTTGTTTGATGCCCATCCACCTTTTCAGATAGATGGTAATTTTGGCGGCTCTGCTGCAGTAGCTGAGATGCTTGTCCAATCCTCCGAAAATGAGATCCGTTTACTGCCTGCTCTTCCGGCTGCTTGGGCTAATGGCAATGTTAAAGGAATTTGTGCCAGGGGTGGTTTTGAAATTTCCATGGAATGGACAAACCAGACCTTAAAGAAAATCACCTTAACCTCAAAACAGGGGGGGAATACTACTCTGATCAGCGGGAACAAACAAAAGAAAGTTTCATTGAAAAAAGGCCAGAAAATGGAAATTCAATGGTAAATTTTATTTGAAAAGAACGGATTTTTTATCCTGATTTGATATTTTTCAAAATAGATTAATTAAAAAATTGAAAATATGTACAAAAGTCTTGTAAACATTGAGTTTATAAGACTTTTTGCTTTTATTTATTTCTGGTACGGAAAAGAAGCCCGTTTTTAAGTTCATAAATTCCCGTTTGAAAATCCTATACCCGCTATTTGGGACGCAGAAACCGATTTTTTTGGATCAGATCATTTAATTTAGCAAATATTATTAATTTGATCTATGAAACAACTATGAAACGAACATGTTTGCGGATAAAACACAAATACCTGTAAAAATAGCAAACATGGAGTTCCATACGACTTTTGAAAATTAAACTATATTCGTATGAAAACTATTCGGATTATTCCTTTAATTTCAATGTTCAGCCTGTGTTTGCTTGGAACAAATTTCCAGGAAGGCA
>JAUZOH010000181.1 GCA_030706565.1 Bacteroidota bacterium
GATTTTACTAAACCAAATTTTAAGGGGTATAAATTATAATTTATATTTATTTTAAATAATACACCTTAATTTTTAAGGTGTATTTATATTATTATATTATTTATATTTTTATTACCCCCCTTTTACATTCCCAACTTATTCCTTCAATATCCCCTTCCATTATGATTATTCTACAAGGCAGCAAAAAATTATATCACCTTGTAATTCTTTTACTTAAAAAAGTACATACGTGTAAATGTTAAAAACAGGGATGAAGGTGATTTTTCTTTAAATTTTATTTATTTCAAAAAAGGAAAGCGAGCATCAGAATATTGCAATATTAAAAGCGAGGAACTATTTTAAGGGGGGATAAAATAAAATAGGATTCATTTTAAAATTTGAGGTTCAGAAAAATTTTCAATTTCAATATCATTGTAGTCGATTAAAATTTCAACCAATAAGAATAGCCTGTATCACTATTCACCACAATATTAATTTTGAAAGCTTTGAAATGACTTAAAAATTGGGCATATAATTGCTACTCTCCAGAACATCAATACCAGGTACCGTTAAAACCTTCAACTGCATTGATTTTGCAGACAATTATCTTTCTGAAATTATTAATAGGGAATTATTTTTGTTAGGAGAATAAATGATCATTGAGGAAGAGAAAAATGACCTCATAAAAAAGGGTAAAACATTAAATAAATGTTTCACCCTTTTAAAAAATTTCCATCCTGCTGATTAAACCCTGAAATTTAATAGCAGACCGATCAATCAAGCTTTAAGATTATCAATATCAACAACCGTTTTTCTAAGTTTCACCAGTTTGGTAAGTAATTTTTCGAGTTTATCAAGGGGTAGCATATTGGCACCGTCCGATTTTGCATTTTTAGGATCAGGGTGGGTTTCAATAAATATCCCGTCAACACCGACAGCAATTCCTGCCCTGCCAATGGTTTCTATCAGATCGGGCCGGCCACCCGTCACGCCGGAGGATTGATTCGGTTGCTGAAGGGAATGGGTTATATCAAGAACCACGGGCAATCCGGTTTTTTTCATTTCAATAATTCCACGATAATCGACCACCAAATCCTGATACCCGAAAGTTGTTCCTCTTTCGGTAAGCATAATGCTTTCATTTCCTGATTCCATAATTTTATCGGCCGCAAATTTCATAGCTTCGGGAGCCAAAAACTGGCCTTTTTTAATATTAATTACCTTACCCGTCCGGGCAGCAGCTACAAGTAACTCTGTTTGCCGGCAAAGAAATGCCGGAATCTGCAGGACATCGACATATTGGGCTGCAAGCAGGGCTTCCTGTTCTGTATGAATATCCGTTACAACAGGAATATTAAAATTGTCTCTTACTTTTTGCAAGATCCCCAAAGCCTTTTTATCACCGATTCCCATAAAAGAATCCAGTCTGGAACGATTTGCCTTTTTATAGGATCCTTTAAATATCCATGGAATCTGAAGACGATCGGTAATATCCTTAATTTGCCCGGCTATAGTAAAAGCCATTTCTTCACTTTCAATAACGCAAGGACCGGCCAGCAGGAAAAAATTACCCGTATCTGCATATTTTAATTTTGGAATTGTAAAGTTCATCGCCAAAAATTTATGTTTATGCAAACCTACATATTTTTATTGAATTTTGAAATAATACTCATCATTGATTAACCTTTGCATGATTCTGGAATTCAAAATAAATACGACAGAAAAATTGACTGCATGGAATCTGTGCAGAATTCCTAAAAGGAATAATGTGAAATAAGTCAAATTTTGTTTTTCTTTGCTCCTTAAAGAATTTAAAATGGCAGCAATTGACGAACTTCATATTAATTTCAATCAGAGCAATATCACTCTTTTAAATTTCCTATTGGGTTTTATCATGTTTGGAGTAGCTTTAAATATCAAAACAGACGATTTTAAAACTCTTCTCCATAATCCCAAATCCTTATTTGTAGGACTGAGCTCACAATTCATTGTCCTTCCCCTGGTAACCTTCTTGCTTGTATGCATCATTCGTCCCCAGCCCAGTATTGCCCTGGGAATGATGATGGTTGCTGCCTGCCCGGGAGGGAATATTTCCAATTTTATATCTTCTATTGCCAAAGCGAATGTTGTACTTTCGGTAAGCATAACCGGAATAAGCACTCTATTGGCCATTGTGATGACTCCCTTCAATTTTGCCCTCTATGCCAGCTTATATCCTCCTACTCATCACATTTTCAGAGCAGTAAGTGTCAGCCCCTTTGAAATGTTCCAATCTGTACTTTTATTATTAGGCATTCCCATGATGATTGGCTTGTGGTTTTCAAATCAGTTCCCCAAATTGACCCAAAACATAAAAAAACCAATCAGAATCATTTCCATGCTTATTTTTATTGGCTTTATTGTGATTGCCTTTTCCGCAAATTTTGATATCTTTATTCATTATTTGGGATTTATCGTAATCATAGTATTCATTCAGGACTTTACCGCTCTGTTTAGCGGATATATTTACAGCATGCTTTATAAAGTTCCACAAGCTGATTCCCGGGCTATATCCATAGAAGCCGGAATAAGAAATTCCGGATTGGGTCTGGTGCTTATTTTTAACTTCTTTAATCTCAAGCATCTTGGAGGAATGACGCTGGTCGTTGCTTGGTGGGGAATATGGCACATTATAGGAGGACTGGCCTTGGCTTCGTTTTGGTCAAGAAGACCAGTTAAACCTGTTCCTTATGCAAAATCAATAAAGAATTAACAATATTTTTAAAGAAAAAATTTCTCGTATAACTTATCTTTTTGAATATGAAAGAACAATCGAAGAACATTGAAATTGGCCGTGGTATAGATGCAATAACTTTTGGCATGACCCGGCAGGAAGTGGAACAGATAGCAGGCAAACCTAGTGAAAAGGAAACTTATCCCCTTTCGGATGAAGAAAATGACATGGCAGAAACCTGGCATTATGATGAATTGGATATATCCATTTCCTTTGAGGAAGCTGAAGACTGGCTATTAACGTCCATTTCAGTCAGTTCACCCGACTATCTTCTGGATGGCAAACAATTAATTGGCAAGAATTTCGACCAGGTGGTAGAAGAATTAGAAAAGATGGAATTAGGTGAAATTGAAGTGGAAGATTCTTCACCAGACGATGGCATTAATGAAAAAGTTTTGAGCATTGATGAATCAGGACTGAATTTCTGGTTTGAAAATGGAATTCTTACAGAAATACAATGGAATCCTTTATGGCCTGAAGAAGATGAAGATGAATAAAAATAGGATCATCTAACAATCAGTAAAACAAAAATCCTGTTCATAAAAATTTTAATCAATCCTACTAAAAAAACTAATTATTAAATGAATCATTCTATTTTTCCGCAAGGAAGTTTTGGTTATGACCTGCAATTTTTGAGACAACACAACATTGAGCCTGTCATTTTAAAAGACAATTCATCCGGGGCTCAAATAATGGTTATTCCCGCATGGCAGGGAAGAGTCTTGACCAGTACGGCAAATAATGCAGATGGATTTAGTTATGGGTGGATAAATTATAAATTAATAGACTCAGGCAAAAAAGCCGGGCATATCAATGCTTTCGGAGGAGAAGAACGGCTATGGCTCGGCCCGGAAGGAGGCCAGTTCTCCTTTTACTTTAAAAAAGGAACCGAACAGATTTTTGATAATTGGTTTGTACCCAAGGAATTCGATACAGAAAGCTTTGAAATTGTCAGTCAAAACAGCCGGGAAATTTCACTGAAGAAACAAGTTCAGCTGATCAATTATTCCGGTAATTCATTCGATATTAAAATTGAGAGGAACATTAAAATTCTTACTGCATCGGAAACAGAGGATTTTGCTTCAATCCAACCAGGTTCTTCAATAAAGAGTGTATCCTATGAATCGGAAAACAAAGTGACCAACACAGGAAAAAATCCCTGGATTAAACAAAACGGCTTAATGTCTATCTGGATGCTTTCAATGATGGTACCCTCGCCTGATGTGGTCATCTTTGCCCCATTCAAATCCGGTAATGATAAGGATTTGGGAAAGGTTGTAAATGCTGATTATTTTGGTGAAATACCTGAAAACAGGTTGAAAGTTTCCAATGGATTCATATTTCTTAAAGCAGACGGAAAATTCAGAAGTAAAATCGGTTTATCTCCACTGCGTACAAAAGGAATTGTAGCCAGTTATGATGCAAAAAACTCTGCCCTTACCATTTTATTCTGCCGTTTGCCCGAGCATCCGGCCGAATATGTAAATTCAAAATGGGAGATACAAAAGGATCCCTACTCAGGGGATGTCATGAATGCATACAATGATGGGCCACTTGAAGATGGCAGCCAGATGGGGCCATTTTATGAAATTGAAAGCTCCTCTCCTGCCGCCCAACTTGAGCCAGGAAAATCGATCACTCATCTTCAAAGAATTTATCACTTTGAAGGTAATGAAAAGGAACTTGACAAAATAACTCAAAAGCTTTTAGGAACAGATATTCAAACCATTAAATCTGTTTTTTAACATTAAAGGTATTAGACCAAATATCTAAAATTTTCAGATAAAAGAGGGTAACTCGAAATGAGCTACCCTCTTTTATCAATCAGAACCTGTTTTAAATTAATATCCCGGATTCTGTTTAATCTGGGCAGAATTTAATCCGATGGCATCCTGAGGTATTGGCCGGAGAATCTTATATTGGCCGTCAGAGCCCTTCATATTGGCATCGCTTGGTACATCCGGATTGTATTTTGAAACGTATTCAACCAGTTTGCCGGTACGCTTCAAATCGTACCAACGGTTATATTCCCCGGCAAATTCGCGGGCCCTTTCATCCAGAATATAATCAATAGTTGCATCAGTTGCAGTAATATTGGCTGCACCGGCTCGTGTGCGCAATGCATTGATATCGGCTGCAGCTTCAGCCTGATGGCCTGTCAGTTTGATATATGCTTCAGCACGTAACAAATAGGTTTCAGCCAGACGGGCCAGGAAAATATCCCGACGGCTGCCGGTGGTATTAAAAGGTTGATCAGGATCCGAAAATTTCTTGATGCATGGAAAATCTTTATCCAGATCATTCTTTTCCCAATTATTGGTTCCCGGCCATTTTATAGTTGCAGCCGACCGCTTTGCCGGATTAACGGCTATCCAGGCGTTTACATCGAGTTGGGTGGCACCGGGTTTAGGATAATACATCAAAACCTCCAAAGTTGAGCGGGTATCAAATTTTTTGAAATAAGAATAATAACTGCATTTTCCCGTTGATACGGTTCCATATAATTCCTGCATAAAAGTACCGGCGAAACGGGTATCATTCGGATCAGCTGCCAACAGGTTATAAAGGCGCATGGTAGGTTTTAGTCTGGTGTTCATATAGGGCATCCCGTCAATCGCAGCTCCGTCAGAACCTCCCAGATAGGCACCATAATAAGCTGATTGAGGATTTCCACTGGTCACATTTGCCAAGGAAGTAGGGCTATATTGAACCGAGAAAATACTTTCCGCATTCTTTTCATTACCCGGGAAGAAAATTCCAGTCTTACCGTCGAAAGGCAATGTCAGTTTCTGATTATTAATAGCAGTTGTAGCATAATCAACAGCCGATTGAAAATCTGAGGCAGAGCCATAAGTTTCATAACCACGGGTGAGATAAACCATAGCCAGGTAATGATTTACCACCCTCTTATTTACCCGGTTGGCAGCTGTTGCAGGAAGTTTCGACAGGGCATCCTTCATCTCGCTGATAATGAAATTATAAACATCTGAGGCCGGAGTCCTGGGATAGTTGGTAATTGGAGAAGTCAATCTATCTTGGACCAATGCCACATCACCAAATTGCTGAATCAAATGAAAATAATAAAATGCCCTTAAAAATCTTGCTTCAGCAATTCTTACGGAATCTTGTCCATAGGTTTCACCATAATAGATGGCATCATTGCATCTTTTAATACCCTGATAAACGGTAGTATAAAATGTTTTTACCGAATTATCCGCCGGAGTAAGATTCTGATAGTTGCCCAGGCCTTGGGAAAGCAAGCCTGCCCTGCCAACTTTAAAAATGTCGGTCCCGGCAACAAACATTTCAATATTATTGTCGCTGCCATACAGATCGCGTAGGGTAGAATAGCATGCATTAATCAAAGATTCATAGCCGGATTTCGTTTTGTAATAAGTTGCAGCATCCGGATTCGATTTATTATCCTCTGTCAGGAAATCAGTGCAT
Source organism: Bacteroidota bacterium (assembly GCA_030706565.1). Lineage (NCBI taxonomy): Bacteria > Pseudomonadati > Bacteroidota > Bacteroidota bacterium. The sequence continues at coordinate 6,200 of JAUZOH010000181.1, forward strand.
CCCGCAAGAAAGAAAGCCGCAACCAATGTTATATATATTATTTTTTTCATATCGATTGACTAATTAAAATTTAACATTAACTCCAAACTGATAGGTTACTGTTGCAGGTCCGTTATCTTTTCCCATAGTAGCACCGGCCCATTCGGGATCGAAACCCTCATAATTTGTGGAGACAAAAGGATTTAACACATTACAATAAAGACGTATAGTATTCAATTTCAGAATATTCATAAACGATTTAGGTAAGGTATACCCCAGCATTATATTCCGAACTTTCAGGTAAGAAGCGTCAACCCAACAACCTGGCATTTCATTGGCCGTTTCTTTTCCATTATGCCAATAGGGGCCACAGTTGGCTTTGCTGCCATTATCAGTATAAACCATGGGGCGTCCCTGATAATTGTGAGCTGTTTGTTGAACAGAAAAATAGCCATCATCACCAAGTATATAAGCTCCTTTAGGAATATAATAATCCATTTTAAGTTTCTGACGTCCGCGGTCATTGTAATTGGTAAATTCTTCCATGAAAGGAGAAAATACGGTCATTCCCTGAGCCATATAAACATTCATTGAGAAATCAAATCCCTTAAATGTCAGCATGGTTGTCAAACCTGCCGTCCAGTCCGGATCAGAATGCCCCTGAATTCTGCGGTCACTGGCATCTATCCCATTACCATCGAAATCCTTGATACGGGCCTGTCCTTCCCTGGCAATTACAACGCCAGATTTATTGATTACACGGGGATCTTTACTGGCAATAGCAGCAAGGATATCATCGGCTGTCCATACTCCATCATAAACATAACCATATATCGAATTTATGTTCTCACCCACCATCCATTTTTGGGTGTTGCTGTTGATATAAATATAACCGGGAGTGGTAATTCCAAAGAGGTTTTTAATTTTATTCCTGTTTGCTGTAAATGCAGCGCCTATATTCCATTTTAAATTACTGTTATCAATAATATTGGCATTCAGGGTTAATTCTATCCCCTTATTCAACACAGAGCCCAGGTTATCGGTCATTGTTCCACCACCTGATTCAAGTGGCAAAGTTCGGTTCTGTAACAATCCTGTAGATAAACGGTTATACAGATCCACGGTCATATCAATCCGGTTATTCAAAAACCCCATATCTATACCCAAATTAAACTCACGGGTTTTTTCCCAGGTTAACTCCTGACTGACAAGAGAACCAATTCCTACGCCTAAAGCATCGGTTGATCCGAAATTATAATAAGTAGACTTGTTAGCAAGCAACTGGGTGAGAAAGGGGTTGATATTATTATTACCGGTATAACCCAAACTTAAACGGAACTTCAAATTAGAAAGAATATTTTTAAACGATTCCATAAAGGATTCTTCAGAAACCCTCCAGGCGACCGAAGCTGAAGGGAAGGATGCCCATTTATGGCCCTCGGCCAGCTTGGAGGAACCATCTTCCCTGATCGAAGCGGTTGCAAGATATTTCCCTTTATAGGAATAATTTGCCCTTGCAGC
>JAUZOH010000182.1 GCA_030706565.1 Bacteroidota bacterium
ACAACACCAAGTGCCGGATGCCTTTGATCCTTTCCCCGGAAAAGGCAAAAGACTGGTTAAATCCAGGCTTGTCCCAAGAAGAATTAGGTAAACTCATCCGGCCGCTGCCTTCCACCGAGTTTAAAGCCCATACCATCAAAAAATTTCTACCTTCCCAGTCGCGCATTCTAAACAGCGCCGATATCATTGCCTATTACAACTATCCGCATATACCGGATATTATTATAGAAACGTAACCGTTCGGCAAAATGCACCTATCAAAACCTCTAATTAATATTATGGATAATGCTATTTACAGTAGGGAAGAAGTTCTTCCAATCTACTGGCTTTGTGCTCAGAAATACGTGAGAGAACGACATTATAAAGAAGACCTGAATTAACCTAATAGTTTACAATTTGCAGATAACGATTTTATATAATTACGGTTTGTGGGGAATAATTGGAATAACAAGCTAGTGGGCTTATAGCCCGCTCAGAGTCCTATTGGTTTTATTAGCAATTGTTTTTATTTTATCAAAATCGGAATTACATTAAAAACTTTCTTAAATAATTCCCAAAGTAATTGACCTTTTGTTGTATCTAACGTTAATGTAATTGAAATATTTATAATTGTTGATATGGCAACACTTTTCCAGTCAAATTTATTTAATCTATTTACTGCATCAATCAAGTATTCCAATCTATTATTAATTAATATTTGTTCTTCTTCAGTAGTCTCTAATGATTTGTGAATTAGTTGCTTTAAATCGTTAATCGCCAATTTTATTTGAGCCTTCTCGTCTAAACTAAAATTTTCTTGATTTTTAAATTCGATTTCTCTAAAACTCAAAGTTTTATTTCCCTTATTATATTCACTCCATAAGTCATCTGTTTGTATATCTTCAATATATTCCTCAACATGATATTTAATCCAATTTTTAAATCCATCAAATACACTTTTAAAATCATCCCAATTTGTCTCTGGAAATTTGTTACTTAATGTGAAGTCTGGGGAAAATGCCACAAATTGGTAATCTAACCAATTATAACTTTCAGGTGAAGTTCCAATTATAAATTTTAGCGGAGAATCTTTAAGAATTATTTCTGTTTGACAATTATCATCCTTTAATTCAAATCTTTCTACTCCAAGCCCAATGGTTGACAAATAATTAAATATTTCATTTTTAAATTTATTTTTCATGACGCCTTATATGTCTTTGGGTTTTGAGAATGTAATCATTTAAAATTCGACCAATATAACCACAACGGACGGCAGTATGATTCATCAATAAATGTAGTGCGGTTCTCGTCTCATCCCGGATAAAAACCCTGCGGGTGAAAACCTGCAACTCTGCACTTCACCTCTGGTTGACTATACCGCACGTGGCGTCTGTTTATTTTTCTAAATAATAGGTAATTTTTATTTCATCAGAAAGAGCAATCTCATTAATTGAAAAAAAGTTAGCATTTTCAGAAATTTTCACATCATCATCTGCTTTTATAACTGGTGGTGTAAATCTAATATATCCATCTTCATTACTAGAATCCTCGGTTGTATTATAAGTTATGTTCTTAATATTTCTAATCTTCAATTTTGAAGTAGACGCAATGAGTTTGGCTTTTTTCTGTGTATTAAAAATGGCTGATACTAAAAGTTCATCACCTATTTTCTCTTTAAGACTATCCGATATGGAAGTTGAAAATTGCAATGAAATACCCTTTTTATTATTATCTAACAGCGTGTTATATAATTTTAAAATTCTTTCTTTATCGAGTTTGAAATCAATGGAGATATTTTGACTTGCAAAATATCTCGTTTCTTTATGAGCCTTTTCGAGTGCAATATTTCTAGTAAAAAATGAATAATCAGTCAATTTAATCTGTTCCTGAGTAAACTTCATTTCTTTAAGTTCATTCAATACAAAAGCAGACAACTCATTAAGTCCATTATAACCTTCTTTTTGACTTTTACCTTCTGAGGTCAGGGCAATATTCACAATAAACCTATCCGGTAAAACCTTTTTAGTGGCAGCTCCTGATAGTGCCAGAGTTGTATTTTCTTGTCCAAAAGCAGCAATGCTGTATAAAGCAAAATAAATCAAGACTAGTTTTTTCATATTTTCATGTTTCATTAAACTGACGACAACAATTCTGTAACAGCAAAGTCTTTGTTTTTTTCATTAAATCTTCTAATTAATAATTTAGAAATGACAAATCCAAATTTTAACAAATGTTTATAATGAGTTATAGGCTAGAAAATCGACAATGATTTACCTTGGCAATAAAGGAGTTAAAATGGAGGCAATTAGCTTTTCTCGAAAGGAAAGTTATACCGATAATAAGATTTTACCTTGAGGTTACCCGTAATCCTAATTAAGATAATGACATACAGGGCAACGGACGGCGGTATGATGCAATCAGCAACTGCAGCGTTATTTTCGTATCTGCCGGGAAACCCTGCGGGTGAAAATATGCAACTCTAAATTTCAAGCCGCTGACTGACGATACCGCGCATGATATCCGTTTATTTTCTATAGTTTACTGCCACAGCATATTTTAATAATGTCCTTTTATCGAAAGTACAATGATTTTGTCTTCATGTAGTTCATAAACAATACGGTGTTCCTTATTTATACGGCGGGACCAACAGCCCAACAGGTCATATTTTAGCGGTTCGGGTTTTCCAATGCCTTCGCAGGGAGTTTCAGAAATAGACTCAATCAGCTTTCTGATTTTTTTCAGCACGGTCACATTGTTCGATTTTTTCCAGAAAACCAAATCTTCGCTGGCCTGCAGGGTATATTCTATTTCCATATATCGTCAAGGCTTATTTTTACAGTTTTGCCTTCGGCAGCCTGTTTTCGGCTATTTTCAATTTTGGCCACAAACTTAATATCATAAGGAGATTCCTTTGCTACTTCGAATTTAATTTTCAATGCTTCAAAAAAAGCTTTAATGACATTCATTTCATGCGCGTTAGAAGGATGGGCAATAAGTATATCTTGTGTTTTCATGTTTTTAAGAATTAATGGGCATAAACCTGTTTTTCTTTAAATCGCGTAAAGCCGATCTTTTAAATCCAATATAAAATTTTTGTCCGGTTCAGGCAACAAAATAATAAATAGAATAACAATATTTAACTGTATAAAATTCAGCAAATTCGTCATTTGATGACTTCTTGATTTTCAATGTAAATTTAGTAAAAAATCAATTTCGCCACTGCGAGGCTTGGATTTCGATCAATTTTTTTTCGAAGTTGAAATAAAAGATCAACAAAGGAAAATCAAATAAAAAAATAACTTATTAACTTTAGGCATCTTGCATTAAAATTGACAATACTAAGACTAAAATTATGAATGAAAATGATTTAGCAAAAATAGTATTTGATACAGGACTAAAAGTGCATAAAGTATTAGGTCCTGGACTTCTTGAAAATGCATACGAAGCGTGTTTGTATTATGAACTTAGTAAACTAAATTTAAAGACAGAAAAACAAAAAGCATTGCCATTGATATATGAAGAAGTAAAACTAGACACCGGGTACAGAATTGATTTATTTGTTGAAAATAAATTAATTGTTGAAATAAAATCAGTAGAAGCCCTCAATGACCTTCATACAGCTCAAATACTTACCTATTTGAAATTAACCAATTGCAAATTAGGTTTACTAATTAACTTTAATACTTTATTATTCAAAAATGGAGTTAAAAGAATTATAAATGGTATTTTGTAAAAAAACATAATCCTTTGTGTTCATGGTGAGAAAATGCCAAAATACAAGGTTCACAAAGAAATACACTAAGAACAGTATTAATATAAATTTATCGATTTTTTAATCAATTCATTAATAGGCCTGAATAATCTTTCTATGCCTAATTATAACTTTGTGCACATTGTGAATCCCTTGTGTTCATTGTGGTAAAATCTCAAACCACAAGGTTCAAAAAGAAATACACTAAGAACGCTATTAATATTAATTTATCGATTTTTTAATCAATTCATTAATAGGCCTGAATAATCTTTCTATGCTTAATTTAACTTTGTGCACATTGTGAATCCCTTGTGTTCATTGTGGTAAAATATCAAACCACAAGGTTCACAAGGGAATACACTAAGAACACTATAACTTATTTTGTATTGACTTTGATCCAATCGCCCACCAACTGTAAAGCCGAAGGGGAAATGGTCTGCTCAATCTGTCCATATTCGGCCGGTGCACCGGTGTTGCATTCCTGAAACAAATGATTTAACCCGGGCAATTCCTTGACAGTGAAATGTTTGTTTCCCGCTTTTTTCAGGGCCTTCTCAATTACCGGGAGGTTGGCATCGGCCGGAACCTGTAAATCTTTACTCCCAATAATGGCCAGTACCGGACATTTCACTTTTTCCAGGGTGGGTTCAGGATTGTAACGGATAAAACTCAGCACCCAGGGGTTAAGGATTGTTTTAACCTCAATATTGACAGCATCATCAATAGAACTTCCTTTTGTGAGCACAACGCCCGGATGCTCAATTGCCTGGCTATGCAGAAAGCGGCTGATCTGAGCCTGAAGGGAATCCTGTTGCTGAATCTCATTTACCATTCTAAAAACTTCAGCATTTACCGAATGGGAGATTTCAATATCTTTATCGCTTTGCCCGGAGACTTTAGCAATCAAGGCCTGCTGGCGCAATAATATCTCTCCGCCTGAAATTCCAGGACCTGCAAGCATAACGATGAAAGCCACATCTTTATTCCGGGATGCCACCAGGGGAGCAATCAATCCGCCTTCGCTGTGTCCCATCAAACCGATTTTTTTCAGGTTAATATCTTTACGGCTCTTGAGATAATTGATTGCAGCTTCCACATCTGTGGTAAAATCGAAAGTTGTGGCAGTACTGAAATCCCCTTTAGACTCGTAACTGCCCCGGTCATCACACCTTAATACGGCTATGCCCCTGCGGGTAAGGTAATCAGCCCAAATCAGAAAGGGTTTGTGCCCCAAAAGCTCTTCATTCCTGTTTTGCGGTCCGCTTCCGGTAATCAGTATGACCACCGGAAATTTATTCCCTTCTGCTGGCAAAGTGAGCGTTCCGGCCAAAGTGAAGTTACCCTTTGGATTGATAAATGTTACATTTTCTTCCCTGTAAGGATAAGGCTTTACCGGATCCTGCGGACGTTTGGGGCTTGCCTGAACGATTAACTTCCGGCTTAATCCCAACGGGAAAGACTGTCCGGCCTGGGTAAATGTCCCTGACACGGAATCTTTACCAAGAATGATACCCGTATACCTTATGTTTGCGTCTTTATGGGTAAGAACGAGAGTATCATTATTTAAGGTTACCGTTGACATTGGAATCCCCTTCGCTCCCTGATCCGGACTGTCCATGGTAGATGAGTATGTATCCCCGTTTTTAGAGATATGTAATACAACGGTCAGTTTACCAACAGGTGTTTTCAGCGTTCCGTACCAGTCACCGGTAATGTCTTGCCCCGATGCCGTCAAAGCAAGGGCAAAAATCATTAATGTTATTAGAATCTTTTTCATGGTATTATTTTATAAAATAAAATATGATGATTGTTGATAAAACTTCAGCAGCAAACAAGGCAATGATACAACCGGCGATCAGTTTGCTTCCTTTGACTCCGCAGGATACCTTTATTGCATTGTATTGAAGCGCGATCGACCAGAGAGCAACGGGAACAATCAGGATCATAACTACAATAAATGAAACCGAAGTAAAAAGCACGGCCGGATTGGCCATAATGACTTTCGCATCAGGTGCATGGGTAAGAAATCCGGCCAGTGAAACCAGGATAAGCGGGGCACGAGCCAGTAATATGGTGCCCACAACATCCACAATCCTGAAATTCCGGGAAATAACAAATGCCATGATTGTCAATGTAAAGATCAGCGAAAGCAGGCCAATGCCCAGGTAGGCAAACGAGCTGATAAAATTGGTCCCGGCCACCAGATGTACGTCAAAAGCACCGTCGAAAACAGTCCGGCTGTAAACACCAATAAAAGCAGCAATTATGTTTATAGCCAGTCCCAGGCCCAAGGCTTCCCAACCGGCAATTTTGATGAACGGGTTGAACATCAGTCCCCAAAACTCTTTATTTTTCATACGTATATAATTTATTTTCCAAGGTCGTATGGAACTCCATGTTTGCTGTTTTTAATTGATGTTTTGTGTTTTATTCGCAAACATGTTCGTTTCATAATTCTTGATTTTTTCAATGATTTCGTTCAGCATATTTCTTACCGTAGGGTAGCTCAGCTTAAGTTCTGCAGCCATTTCCTTCAGGCTTCCGCTGTTGATCACAAAGCGAAGGATAAATTGCTGGTCGCTTTCCGGCAATAAGGCCAATATGGGCAGATCGTAAGACCCGCTCACTTCGGTCTGGCACGACTCGCATTTCAAACATTTTACTTTGAGCTGTTCTTTACAACTCGGACAATAGACAGGTAACATATTATTCAATTATTTTTTGACAAAATTAAATATTTTAAAACGAATATTAAATAAAATCAATTTATTTTTCAATATTATTTATTTTAAATTGAATAGTATTTATTACAGAAACAATTATTTTAAGTTAACAATTTTTAAAGTTCAAAGGATTCAAAAAGGTTCAAAGTTTCTTTGTGAACCTTGTGTAATCCTTGTGTTCCTTGTGGTTAAGAATAGTTTGATGATTGTTTGAAATGGTTTGATATGGTTCAAGGGGATTTAAAGTTTCCTGGGTTCCGGGATGAATTTTTCACCTTTTTACCCTTAAAAAGGGACTATAACTGGCTGGTGAAAGTTTTGGTATTGTTTTCAAACATTGCGTTATTTGCGAGAAACGTATTTTCATGCAATGGCGCAGAAGCGTAAAAAAAGCACTAAAAAATACTTTTGAAACGCTGAGTTAAGATGAGAAACGCAGAGATTTAGCTTCTACTTTGCTTAGCCCTCGGGGACAAACGGTGCCTGAGCGGAATCGAAGGCACAGGAATTCATATAAGTTGTCAGCGAAGGATAAGTCCGGAATAGGATATAATAAAGCCTTGTTCTTTTGGACAAGGCTTTATGTGGGCTGATATTGGTTTGGCTCAGGCGTTCGCCGTATTAATCCTGCCCCCGTTACTCCACTGGGTGTTGGCCCACATTTAAAAGCTACTCCCAATACTTGATTTAAAGTTAATAAATTTATGAATATTTAATACGGAACCAAGTACATAAATAATGATTGATTCTTTGCGACTTTGCGCCTTAGCGGGAAACGTATTTTTAAGCAAACATTTTGACAAGATTAACATGATTTACAGGTTGTCCCAACAACCGTTGCGAATTAAACATGCTAATCCTGTTAATCCTGTCTGTAATTTCAATATAACCCCAAGATGGCAGAGGGGAGTCGAAGCCTACGTAATAAAATATTATGGTTACACTGAGAACCACTGAGTTAAGATAAGAAACGCCAAGATTCATCTTGAGACCTGAACAAATTTTGCCAAGTTTAATCTATCCAACGTGTTTCCTACCAAATTACAAAAAATGCTGCCCGCCTTTGGCGAACAGCATTTTAAAGCAAACCATCAAAAAAATTAATATTTCATCCACACAGCCATTTCGCCTTTGCCCCGGTTAGCCCAGGCATAATAAGGGATGGCCATAAAATCAAGTTCGGATGTCCCGGATTTGGCTTTGCCCTTGATCACCTGCACGCCACTAAGAAGGGACGGGAT
>JAUZOH010000183.1 GCA_030706565.1 Bacteroidota bacterium
ATAATTTGCAGCCGAGGTAAACGCCTGCATTTCGGCATGTGCCGTGACGTCATTCAACATCTCTGTTAAATTGTGCGCCCGGGCAATAATCTGGTTTTGCAAAACCACCACTGCCCCGATGGGGATTTCATCATCTTCCAAAGCCTTCTTTGCTTCCTTGAGGGCTTCCTTCATGAAATATTCGTCGGAGAATATCTTTTCGTTCATGCTTAAAGTATTACTTTTGTAAATTCTTGCTAATTTCGCAAAGTTAAATTAAAAGATATGTACAGAACAAATACCTGCGGAGAATTAACGCTGAAAAATGTAAACCAGGAGGTAACCCTTTGTGGATGGGTTCAACGGTCGAGAGATTTAGGTGGAATGACTTTTATCGATTTGCGCGACCGTTACGGGATTACCCAGCTGGTATTTAACATGGAAACCAATACTGAGCTCTGCAACCAGGCTAGAAAATTGGGCAGGGAGTATGTTATATCCGCTACCGGGAAAGTCATGGAACGCAGCAATAAAAATCCCAACCTGTCTACCGGTGACATAGAAATTGAGGTTAAAAAGCTTGAAGTTCTTAATGCTTCTGAAATTCCGCCTTTTACCATTGAAGATAATACCGATGGCGGCGACGAAATCCGGATGAAGTACCGTTATCTTGATTTACGCCGTCAGAGTGTTCGGAAAAATATTGAACTGCGCCATAAAATGGCCCAGGAAATCAGGAAATATTTGGATGAACAACATTTTATTGAAATAGAAACTCCTGTTTTGGTTAATTCTACCCCGGAGGGTGCCCGTGATTTCCTGGTACCTTCGCGGATGAACCCCGGGCAGTTTTATGCTTTGCCCCAATCCCCGCAAACTTTAAAGCAGTTGCTTATGGTTGCAGGCTTCGACCGTTACTTCCAGATCGTCAAATGTTTCAGGGATGAGGATTTGCGTGCCGATCGTCAGCCCGAATTTACTCAGGTTGACTGTGAGCTGTCATTTGTCGAGCAGGAGGATATTCTCAATATTTTTGAAGGTTGGGCCAAACATCTTTTTAAAGTTATTTTAAATATTGAATTTGATCAACCTTTCCTTCGCCTGCCTTATTCAGATGCAATGAATTTTTACGGGTCGGATAAGCCTGATCTGCGTTTCGACATGAAGATTCATGATCTTACTCAACTGGTCAAAGGCAAAGGGTTCGGAGTATTTGACAACTCCGAATATATCGGGGCCATTTGTGCAAAGGGTTGTGCAAATTATACCCGTAAGCAGCTTGATGAACTTACTGAATTTGTTAAGAAACCTCAGGTTGGTGCCAAAGGGCTGGTTTATGTGAAATTGAATGAGGACGGTACCGTAAAATCATCGGTTGATAAGTTTTATTCTCCGGACGACTTGAAGAAATGGGCTGAAGCGCTTGGCGCATCAAATGGCGATTTGTTACTCCTGCTTTCAGGTGTTCAAAAAACAACCTTGGTTGCTTTGGGTGTTTTAAGGCTTGAAATGGCCGACAGGCTTGGCTTGAGAGATAAAAATAAATTTTTCCCCTTGTGGGTGGTTGATTTCCCGATGTTTGAGTGGAATGAAGAAGATCAAAGGTTTTATGCCATGCATCATCCGTTTACTTCGCCCAAAGCTGAAGATATTTCAATTTTTGAGACTAATCCTGCTGCTGTTCGCGCCAATGCTTATGATATGGTGATCAACGGTGTTGAAGTCGGCGGCGGTTCTATTCGTATCCACGACAGGAATTTGCAGCAGAAGATGTTCAATGTCCTGGGAATTTCTCCGGAAGAAGCACAAGTTAAATTTGGGTTCCTGATGAATGCCTTCCGCTATGGTGCTCCTCCTCACGGTGGTATTGCTTTTGGGCTGGACAGGTTGGTTTCCATGTTTGCAAAACTTGATTCGATCAGGGATGTAATGGCTTTCCCGAAAAACAATTCGGGCCGTGACGTCATGCTGGATACTCCTGGCGTAGTAGCCGATGACCAGTTAAAAGAGCTGTCTATCCAGGTAAATATTAAAAAGTAAAAATTGCACATTAACCGGATGGAATACCGGATTTCTGTTGAAACAATGGGAAATGTAGAATTGTGAGTGGGATTAGATTTTATAAGTATTTGAAGAAAGAGAAATAGCGATGCTACAGATTGATAATACCATAATTAGTTTTGATGTGTTGGAGAAGAGGTTTGTCTGTGACCTGAAAAAATGCATGGGTGCCTGTTGTGTTTATGGAGATGCCGGTGCTCCTTTGGAAACAGAAGAAATCAATTTGCTTAAGGAACATCTTGATGATATTAAGCCGTTTTTAAGTAAAGAGGGTATTGCATCCATTGAAACTAATGGACTATATTACGTTGATGTGGATGGCGACCAGGTTACATCACTGATTAACGAACACGAATGTGCTTTTACGGTTTTCGAAGAGGGAGTTGCCACTTGTGGCATAGAAAAAGCATACGAGGCGGGGAAAATCAAATTTCAAAAACCTGTTTCCTGCCATCTTTACCCGATACGGATAGATAAATACAAAGATTTTGAGGCCGTTAACTATCACAAGTGGGATGTTTGTAAGGAAGCATGCAAACTGGGCAACAAACTTGATATTCCGGTTTATGTTTTCCTGAAAGAACCTCTGATCCGCAAATACGGGAAAGATTGGTATGATCAGCTTGATTATGCGGCCAAACACTTGTCGCAGGAAGAACAAAATCAGAGGATCAGGTAATAAGAAACAATTCATTCTCAAATAACAGAAAAGCCGGAGCAATCAATGTTTGCCCCGGCTTTTCTGTTATGGGAATTTTATTAGATCGTTTCGATAATTCTTAATTTGGCAAACTTAAGCAACAGCTGCTTTTGTCCGGCATTTTGGAAAAATACCGTAGCTTTAATATTGGGCGCTGTTCCTTCGAGGTTAAGTACCTTACCCACGCCAAAGCGGTCATGTTCTACTTTCATTCCAACCTGGATCATAGAAGCGTCGGCACTTTCCATGTGATCATTTTGTTGGTTCTGATGCCTGGCTTCTTTCATGTTGATCAGTTTTCTTGGAATGGTAACCGCAGGGGCACCTCCGGCAGCTTTCTGAAAGGTTTTTTTCTCAAATTTTGTTCTTGAACCTTCATCTCCCTGGTAACTTTCATCTTTCGGTTCGAAACCACTTCCGGATTCAACGAAATTGTCATCTTCCGGTAATTCCAGAAAACCAGGATCAATTTCACCGATAAAGCGACTTGCCGTACAATTTGTAGGTGTTCCCCATTTATAGCGGGTTTCAGCATAGGATATCGTGGCATTTACCTTGGCACGGGTGATGGCCACATAGAATAACCGCCTCTCTTCTTCTATTTCACTTTCAATTGTTGAGGAAAGGTGCGAAGGAAAGAGGTCTTCTTCAACACCGACAATATAAATGTTTTTGAATTCCAATCCTTTAGCAGAATGGATGGTCATCAGAGTAACCTTATTCTGGTCTTCCGATTTTTCTGTGTCCTGATCGGTAAGCAGGGCAACGTTTTCCATGTAGTGGTCCAGTGTGATTAAGCCGGCCTCAGGAGGAAAATCCGAGATAAAAGATTTTATACCGTTCATCAGTTCCTCCACATTTTCACACCTGCTCACATTTTCGGGTGTCTTGTCGAATTTCAGTTCGTTAAGAATGCCGGTGGTATTGGCAATAGTCAATGCAAAGTCATAAGCGTCCATGGTTTTTAATTTCTGAGAAAAATCAGAAATCAACCTGACAAACGAACTTAGTTTTGCCCTGGTGCCACGATTAATGTCGGAGGGGATGTTATCAAGGTTTACCAGTATTTCCCACATGCTGCATTCGGATTCTAAGGCGAGATTCTGAATTTTATTGATGGTTGTATCACCTATTCCTCTTGCGGGATAGTTGATTACTCTTTTCAATGCCTCTTCATCTTTGATATTGATGCTTAAGCGGAAATAAGACAGGAGGTCTTTGATTTCTTTACGCTGGTAAAACGATAATCCTCCATATATTTTATAAGGAATATTTTTCTTTCTGAGCGATTCTTCAAAGATTCTTGACTGGGCGTTGGTCCGGTACAAAATAGCATAATCTTCAAAATCAAAATGCTCGCTCATCCTGCTGTCCATAATGCTGTTGGCAATCAGAAATCCTTCTTCCCCATCAGTTTTTGCCCTTAATACCTTAATCTTTGAACCTATTTCATTTTTAGAAAATACATTTTTGGGAATTTGCCGTTTGTTATTGGCTATGATGCTGTTTGCTGCATCAACTATGTTTTGGGTAGAACGGTAATTCTGTTCTAGTTTAAATAGCTTATAATCAGGGTAATCATTCTTGAAGTTCAGGATGTTTTCAATTTTTGCCCCCCTGAATGAGTATATACTTTGCGCATCATCACCCACAACACAGATGTTTCGGTGTTTTTCTGCCAGTTTTTTTACAATAAGATATTGGGAATAATTTGTGTCCTGGTACTCATCCACCAGGATATAGTTGAAGTGTTTTTGATATTTTTCCAGTATTTGGGGAAAATCCCTGAAAAGAATGTTGGTATAAAGCAACAAATCATCGAAATCCATGGCATCAGCCTTTCGGCAGCGGTCGGTATAGGTTTTATATATTTCTCCCATTTGCGGCTTACGTGCGCCCTTGTCTCTTTCGTAAATCTCAGGCAAGGTTGAATAAACGGCCGGTACAATCAGGTTATTTTTTGCGGCAGAGATTCTTCCCAAAACATCCGAAACTTTGTAAATTTTATCGTCCAGCCCCATTTCTTTAACGATGTTTTTGATGAGGCTCTTTGAATCACTTGTATCGTATATGGTATAATTTGATGTAAAACCCAAGTTTTCAGCTTCCATCCTTAAAATTTTTGAGAAGATGGAATGGAAAGTGCCCATCCATAGATTTCTGGCTACATCATTCCCCACTATTGAGGCTATACGGCTTTTCATCTCTTTGGCGGCCTTATTGGTAAAGGTAAGGGCCAAAATTTCATGTGCACGTACACCCTGATTAAGTATATGTGCTATACGATAGGTTAATACCCTGGTTTTACCCGAACCTGCACCTGCAATGACCATTGATGCCCCCAGTATACATTCCACCGCTTCTCGCTGTGCATCATTTAATTCCTCTAAATATTGCTCCACAATTATATCCTCTTGAATTTTTTTCAAAAGTAATTATTGTATCTCTATCTCCGGTTATCGTTTTGACTTTTGTTGATAAAAATATGTTCAAAACTATAGTACATTCATTATATAATGATTAGGATTTGTTTCTGAAAAATGGAAATCAAAAATGGTAATGCCTCGTTTTTTTTATATACTTGTAAATATTTTTGTCCTAATAATTTTCATTTGATTTTTAAGTTTAAAATGTAAGATATAATTAGCAATGGGGAAATATGTTTAATCAACTTCGTATTTTTAGGTACTTACCAGTTTTATTCATAGCCTTGTTGGGCAACAGTATCCAGTTGATGGGGCAAATCGTGGCGCCCTCTGCAAGTTATGCGGATACTACAAGTTACAGCCATATTCCTCAGGATAAAATATATATATTTAATAATCTTCAGACAGGACAGACCGTAAGCGGAAGCCTGGAGGTAAATGCTTTACCCGCAACAGTTCCATGTAATTTCCGTTGGTCGAAGTTTGATTCGGTTAGTTATACCTTTTCTATACCTGTTAAATATGATACGGTTTCTTATTTTTCGGTTATCAGGAATTTGTCTTCCGGAGGCTATAAGGTAGAGATTACAAATGCACAGGGTCTGGACACTTTTTTTATTGCATGGGTTTATAACAACCGTATTGATCTGAATATTACCAATAAAAACACATTGGGGAAAATAAAATTGGGTAGTTTTACCTGTGAATATGTTGATATCAGATACAGTATTGCTGATTCCTCGTTTAAATATTATGAAGGCAAGACTCCGATAGTGTTTCAGCATGACCTGACACTTTCGCTTGTCTCCAACCCTCAAAGTACAGTACCGATTCCCAGTACTTTAAGGAATTATGTAAGAATCTGGTATCCACCTGCTGTTGATACCCATTACCGGTTGGAACTCAAAGATGGCTTTGGAAATACTAAAAGTGATGAAGTTCTTTATGAATCGATAAGGCCTTCGGCACGTTTTAAGGTTAAAATTACGGACAGTAAGGGAGTAACTCAGGAAACAGGTGTACTGCAGGGCGTTGACAGGGGCAGTGACTCTAAGCTTGAGGGGTCGGGTAAAATTTTGGCGGAATTTTCAAATAATTCTGTCAATGCCATTCAGTTTGATTGGGATTATGGGGACAGCCTAAATACTCAGGATCCCAGGACTGAAACTACCCAGGATTCTTTGCTTGGGACTTCTCATACTTTTTATTTTCCTGCTGATTATTATGTAAAAATGATCGCTCACAGTGAAGAAGGATGTGTAGATTCTGTGATGTCGCCTGCTATTACTGTAAAAGAAGCAGAGCTTGAATTTCCTAATGTGATTACGCCAAGTGTCAAAGATGGAATAAATGATTATTTCAAGCCTGTGTTTGAGACTATTCGTTCTTTTAAATTGTCGATTTTTGACCGTTGGGGTAAAAAGGTATATGAATATCATCATGATATCAATGATAAGGATTGGAAAGGTTGGGATGGAACGCTCATGGGTAGGGGTGACCGCTATGTATCGTCGGGCATTTATTTCTATGTGGTTGATGCAGAAGGGTATGGTGATATAAAACCCCCGACTTCGGGAGGAGGACAGAAGAAAGGCTTTCTATATGTCTTTTGAGAAAAATGAAAAACTTTAAATTTTTTTCATGCTTAAATAGTGTCTTTTACAGGGTTTTAGAAGGAAGAGTGAAAGGAATAGGGGAAAAAAAGGTAAGAAAAATTTGGAAAGAGAGGGAGAGTTGATACCTTTGCAGTCCCAAACAAAAACGAAAGGAAGTAGTTAGGGAGGAGTTCTTAGAATAGATGAAAAAAGTTGAGGGGTAAGTTCTTAGAGAGGGAAGAGGAGAGAGAAAAATTCATAAAAAGATTTGGAGAAAAGAAATAAGTGCTTACCTTTGCGGACCCTTACGGAAGTCTGAGATGACGGGGAAGAGCAGAGAGCGTTTAGAAATAAACTTTAAAAAAAGTTTTGGATATTAAAAATAAGCGCTTACATTTGCAGTCCCTTTTGGAAAGTAAGAATAGAGGGGGTTAAAGAAAGAGTAAACGAAAAAAACTTAAAAAAGTTTTGGAGAATAAAATAAAGAGTTTACCTTTGCACACCCTTTTGAGAGTAAGACAGGATAAGGGATAGAGAAGAAAAAAAGGTAAAAAAGTTTTGGTAAGTTAAAAAATAAAGTTTACCTTTGCAGTCCCAAAAGAGGGATGAAGGAATAGAATTTTTGTTTTGAAAAAATAGCTTGTTTAGCGGAATAAGTTAAGCAGGTAGAAGATATAAAGAATAAGTTCTTTGAAAAGATTGAAGAGATAGAAAAGGTAAGAAAGAAACACAAAACCTGAAATTTTGAGTAGTAAAGCTTGAGAATAAACTTGAACGTTTTAATACACTGGAGAGTTTGATCCTGGCTCAGGATGAACGCTAGCGGCAGGCTTAACACATGCAAGTCGAGGGGCAGCAAGGGTAGCAATACCTGTTGGCGACCGGCGCACTGGTGAGTAACGCGTATGCAACTTACCCTTAACAGGGGG
>JAUZOH010000184.1 GCA_030706565.1 Bacteroidota bacterium
ATTTATCATCATTTTTAATCCTTTCTATTTGCTTTTCATTATCTCTTTATCCTGAAATACAAAAAACTATTTCTTTGGGCTAAAGCCCAAAATTCTGTTTGTCCCATCAATCCGTTGGCTGAAGCCAACGGCAATGAAATCTGATCTCATAGATTTTCTTGTATTTATTCAATGCTATGCGCTTTAGCAGGATTAATATGAAATCTCACATTAAATAATATGTATTAATCATTGCCGTCAGCTTCAGCTGAGGGATCCTGAAGGAAATGTTGTATTTCTTGGGCTTAAGCCCAACATTCTATTAAAATAATACCAGAACATTCGGCTAAAGCCGCAAAACTTAATGCTTCACACAACCCGTTGGCTAAAGCCAACGGCAATAAAAATCAGGATATTTCTTGGGCTTTAGCCCAAATTCAGCATCTTAAAATTATGCCCATATTTGGCTAAAGCCGGAAAACTTTTTGCTGCACCAAATCCGTTGGCTGAAGCCAACGGCAATGATGAAGATGATGCTCTAACTTTTTTAATTGCCAAACACAAGATTTTGCAGGGGAACCCTTTTTTATTTAATCTGTCATTAGGATACGTAATTGCCCTGTAATCAAAATCTTCTCCTTTACTTTAGATATTATTTTATCTGGGCATGAACCGCGAATAATCTACCTCCTCTTTTTTCTCCAAAACCGGAGATGACAATTCGATTTTGATCGCAAAATCCTTTTCAGTTACATGGCTGGCCAGTCTTTTGGTCAAGTTGGGATGGGAAGATACTTTCTCGGCAAACCAGGTCCAAAATCCGTCTTCATGATAATCCTGGGAAATGAATTCCTTGATGTTTACTTTCTTGTATAAATTTTTTCCAGAGGCCAGCAGCAAGATCCCGCTCTTTGCACCTTCGGGGCACAAGGCATAGCCGATATTGTCGCAGGTATACTCGCATGCCCGCGAATAAGCAGCAGCCAAAAACGGTATCAAAGAAGAGGGAAACAGCAGCAATTTTTTGAGCAAATGATTGCGTTTAATATGCCCCAACTCATGACCGATAATAAATTCAAGTATGTTTTTATCCTGACTGTCGGATATCTCCACAATTTCAGAATAGAGAACAATATAATTGCTGCCCAGAAATCTTGAGGCAAATGCATTCATCACTCCTCCGGATTGCAGGAGATAAACACTGGGAACATAGTCCAACCCCAATAATTCGGACTGCCTGTTTACGATCTGATAAATCTCGGGAAACTGATCTTTTGTCAATTTCACGGCATTACCTTTTAAATGCCCGATGATTACACCAAATCGCATAAAAAGATACACAATAATTAAGGCAAGGTAAAAATACAGGACAAATACTGTTCCTGCCGCCGGCTCTTCTAAGTCCAACGATTCAACGACCAACCAGATTATTAAAGCATATAATCCGATACTTGTAATTAACCGGATAGAAAAGTAGAGATTCTCCTTGGGGTTTACCTGATAATCAATTTTTGAATTCATAGTTTTAGTATTTATATACATTTATATTCATAGCCAATTTAAAAAATAGCAAATGGAGAACTGGCGCGTTAAAAACGGCACATGACTCACTATTGCCCAGGAAAATAGATAAAAAGCGCCATCAAAACTGTAAGTTTTAAAAATATATTAATTTATTCAAAATAGCTAACAGAACATTAAAAAATCAATAAAATTCTAAAGTATCATTCTTTAAATTGTTTCCATTTTCAAAATCTCCCTCTTCATTTTTGTCTTTCCGCAAAAAATATCTTAGGTTTGATATAAAATATTCAGCTGAAACAAGATGAGATACTTTCTGAAAATATTATCCCCCTTTTTTTGTTTGTTGGCTTTTATTTTAAAATCATGCAAAGGGGTATGTTTTAGTATCTGCCTCCTGCTTACGCTGCCTGCATGCCAAAAGGATGAAGCGCTAACGGACTTGTCTATTCAGGGCGAAATAAAAAACACAACTTCTTTCGGTGGCCATGACGGCTCCATCCACCTTCTTGTTTCAGGGGGCTGTGCCCCTTATCTGATTCTGTGGGACAACGGGGATACCTCTTCAACAATAAAAAACATAACAGCAGGGTTGTACAGTGTTACCGTCAACGATTCGAGAAACGGAGCAAAAGCCAAAGCCCGTCAGGAATTTACGGTTTTACAGCCTGATACCTTTACCATCGGACTGGTGCCGTCAAGCCCCTCCAAGCCCTCTGGCACGGACGGAAGGGTAAAGCTTGAGCTGCATAAGGGAAATGTAGAGAATTCATATAATCCACAACCCTACACTTATAAATGGTCGAACGGCGCTACCACACAGAACCTGGATAATGTCAAAGCAGGCACCTACTCCGTATCCGTTACGGATACCAACCAGCATACCCGTACAGCAGGCATTACCGTCTTTGATCCTGTAGCCGATATCGATGGCAATGTGTACACTGTTACTCAAATCGGCAATCAAACCTGGATGGCTGAAAACTTGAAGGTATCGCATACTCCTGACGGACAACCCCTCACCCGATACTTCTACGATAACAACGCCGCCAACGGCGACAGCTTGGGCGCTTTGTACACCTGGCAAACAGCCATGAACGGGAGTACTGTTGAAATGGCCCAGGGAATATGTCCTGCAGGCTGGCATATCCCTTCCGATGACGAATGGAAAACCCTGGAAATTTTCCTGGGTATGTCGCAGGAAGATGCAGACAAAGGAGATGATTATGAAACAGTTTGCCGTGGCCTTGATGTGGATACAAAATTATTGCCCGGCAGCCCTGCCGGATTTAATGCCAGGTATGCCGGATTTTTTGACGGCCAACATTACAACAGTCTGAATAAAAATGCGTACTTTTGGACTTCAACTTCAGCAAAAAATACTCAGGGAAATGCATACATCCGCATGTTGGGGTCAGGTTACCGGACTATTTGCCGTGGGGCAAAAGAACAGGGATTTGCCTTTTCCGTCAGATGCATAAAAAATTAATCCTTCATGAAACACCCATGATTCCGGAAACACAAAAAACTAATAAATTTAATAACATGGGTGTTCCATACGACATCTTAAAATCAATTATTTAGGTATGAAACGAACATGTTTGCGAATAAAATACAAAGTACGAATGAAAATAGCAAACATGAAGTTACATACGTCCTTTAAAAATCAATTATTTACGTATGAAACGAACATGTTTGCGAATAAAATACAAAGTACGAATGAAAATAGCAAACATGAAGTTACATACGTCCTTTAAAAATCAATTATTTACGTATGAAACATTCACAAACCCCATCGTCTGCCTTCAGGTATTGGGCAATGCCTGTTCTTTGTGGAATTTTGTTTAATTTCCAGGGCTTAGGGCAAAAGAAATCGAAAGACGTCAACGAGCTCACCCCTTCCAGATCTTTTTATTGTTCCTGGCTGAACAACACCTGGGAAGGCCCCAATGAGCAACAAACCAAGGCCAACCTGAATTTTTTCAAATGGTTGCATGCCGAATACGGGCTGCACCTGGATATTTATTCCTTTGGCCCTGGCACTATCGACTATTCATCAAGTTTCTGGAACAAAGGCCTGCCCAAGGACAAGACAGAATCTTCCTACGGATCGTTTGAGACCTTTCAGTTCAAAACCAAATTTTCCAAAGGCTTTGATCCTCTTTATGCACAGGCACAAGAACAAAATACACGTTTCGGAATATGGCTTGGCCCGGACGGTTTTGGCGAAAGTAAAGATGATGCCCAGGCAAGAGGCAGGATACTTCTGAAGTTGTGCAAGGATTACCAGTTTGAGCTATTTGATTTTGATGCACGCTGTTCGGACTTGAGGCCGGAAAAGACCGCAGAATTTACGGAATTGATTTCCCAGTGCCGCAAGGCTGTTCCCGGCCTGATCGTCTTAAACCACGGCGTCACCTTTGATGAAAGTGCCAAAGGGGTGGTAACTTCCAATATGCCCGGAAACAGCGGAAGATATGTTGACATAAATATATGGAACAATCAGACTTCTGTGCATCACAGGTTGGGGAACCTGTCTGATACGCTTTCGCTCATGCAGCGGCTTTCGCTTAACGACGGAGTCTGCCTGTCTTCCTGCCTTGATTATTGGGATGATGAACTGGTTCTCCAGGCTTTTGGCCGTTCTCCTGTCCTTGCTCCCGCAATTTACGGCAATCCCTGGCTTCTCCGGGATGATGAATACGCCAAACTGGCCAGGATCTTCAACCTTCACGAAAAATACAACAACATTCTTATCCAGGGCATTCAGCTTCCTGAAGACCAATACGGCCCTGGTGCAGTATCCCGTGGGGATAAACGAACACGTTTCATTACTTTGCGCAATACCGGCTGGCAAACGGTTACATATACCGTCAAACTTGACAAATCCATAGGGCTCAATACAAAAAGAAATGTAGAAGTACGCCTGCTCCACCCTGCCGAAAAAATCATCGGGAAGTTCGATATCAGTTCTACCGTTAATATTGAAGTTCAGCCTTTCCGCGCCTGTCTGGTAATGGTTACCGACCAGCCCGACAAAGAGCTGGGTATAATCGGATGCAATTATCAAATCGTAAAAGACCTACCCGATCAACCCCTTGAAATAAAACTGCTGGGCATGCCCGGTACAGGGTCAACCATACAGTTGGCAAAAGACAACAGGAGGTTTTCAAAGGTGATGTATGGGGAACAGGACGTTAGCGAACTATTAAAAGACGGCAGCCTCAGTGTTGATTTTTCAGGAAACATTCTTCAGCTTCCTCCCCACAGGAAACTTGGAGTGGCAGAACCTGTCAGTGTACCGCAGGATGCCGAAACCCTGTATGAAACAACCTGTTTTGCATCTGACAATAATGCATTGGAGGTAAGATCGCTCAAAAGATCAGGCGACTCTCATATCGCAGAGGTTGAGGATGCCAGAAATGCATTCTTTGGCCAGCCCGCCTTTATTGAAAAAGGCGCCTGGGACAAATATCTTTTTGACGCTGACACCAGTACTTATTTCAAGGTCAACAAAATTTCAGGAAATAATAAAGGTATTTTCAGGCTAGACCTTGGGAAAATAACCAAAATGGATAAACTGGTTTTTATTAATACAGGAAAAGCTTATACACCCAAGAGTATCCAGATTTCTGCAGATTTAAGAAAATGGATTACTGTTAAAAACCTCAAGAAAGAAGGAAATAATCTGGTGATCAATATTCCGGTGACTTCTCCATTCCGTTATTTGCGGATGACCAACAGTCCGCTGAAAGTATCTGAAATAGAAGGCCTGTTAAAGAACAAAGGCATAGACTGCAGCAATTGGAAAGCCTCCAACCTGTTCAGCTCTTACAGTTCACATCCGGCAGTAAAAGCATGGTCTTATAAATTCAGCCTTAATGAAGTGGCTAAAAACAGCTATCTGGCTGTTGCCGTTAAAGGCCTTCACGGGGAAGATGGAGTATGGGCAGCCTTAAGGGTCGGAAATACCATCAAGGGTTGTACCGACCGCAGCATCTCATTCCCGACAAACTGCATTGAACTTGCAGTTCCTTCCACCGATAGCTCTTACACGTATTATGTGCCAGTCAATGAGGATATGATCAACAAAAAAATGGAAGTCGTTGTTTTGGGATTGAATAAAAATAACGCGCACATCCAGCCAGAAGTATGGATTACAACAAATAATCCCTTTGAAGAAAAAAAATTAGTAATATTTCCTTAGTACTTGCTATTTTTGCAGTGTGAAAAAATTATTTCTGCCATTTTGTCGCAAAATAGTTTATGGCAATATTTTTGCTTGCAAGGAATGGCAATAGTGTAAACTTAACTCAAAATGCGGAAAATGATTAAAAAAAATAAAACAAACAAAGAGCAAAAAAGTAAGGAATCAGGTAAAAAAGTGGAAGAACAGATTGACAATCAAACTATAAATATGTCCCAGGAAACAAAAAGTGCAACAGAAACAGTAACAGCTGAGGCAAAAGAAAAAGAACCCGTTAAAGAAACCAAAGAGGCGACAGAAGGGAAAAAGGCTGAAGCTCAGAAAGAAGAAGAAGCCGCCCCCAAAGCTCCAACTGCTGAAGAACTGCTGGCAGAGATGAAAGACAAATATATAAGGCTTTCTGCAGAATTTGACAACTATCGCAAGCGCACGCTGAGAGAAAAAATGGAATTGACCAAGACAGCGGGCGAAAGTATCTTGAAAAATCTGCTTCCCGTGGTTGACGACCTGGAAAGAGCCTTAAAGTCCATTGACCAGGCAGAGGATATTAATGCCCTAAAAGAAGGCGTTCAACTGATTTATAGCAAATTCAAGGAATTCTTGGAGAGGCAGGGCGTCAAAGAAATCAATACCGAGGATATTGAATTCAATACCGACATACACGAAGCCATTACCAAGATTCCTGCACCCGAAGAAAAAATGAAAGGGAAGATTCTGGATGTGGTTCAAAAAGGTTACTATCTGAATGATAAGGTGATTCGTTATTCCAAAGTAGTAATTGGTGAGTAAAATAAGGATTTAATAATGGCAAAGAGAGATTATTACGAAGTACTTGGAGTATCCAAAGACGCTACTAAGGATGAAATAAAGAAAGCATACAGAAAGCAGGCGTTAAAATATCATCCCGACCGTAATCAGGGCAACAAGGAAGCTGAAGAAAAATTCAAGGAAGCTGCCGAGGCTTATGAAGTTCTCAGTGACGACCAGAAAAAAGCCCGTTACGACCAGTATGGAGAAGCCGGTTTAAATGGCGGAGCAGGTGGATTCGGCGGTGGCGGAATGACCATGGAGGATATCTTTTCACATTTCGGAGATATTTTTGGAGAAAGTTTTGGCGGATTCGGTGGATTTGGCGGATTCGGTTCTTCCGGTCGCCGTTCCTCCAGGAGGATGAACAAAGGATCCAACCTCAGAGTGAAAGTCAAACTGAACCTTCACGATGTTGCCAATGGCGTTGAGAAAAGGATCAAGTTAAATAAGTATGTTTCCTGTAAAGCCTGCGACGGAACGGGTGCTGCACACGGTTCATCCTATAGCACTTGTCCTACCTGCCACGGAACTGGCCAGGTGGTTCATGTAACCAATACTTTTTTAGGCCAAATGCAAACAGCCTCTACCTGTCCGACTTGCGGCGGAGAAGGCCGTACAATCAGCGAAAAATGTACAGTTTGCTATGGCGAAGGGGTTGTCCAGGATCAGGAGGTAGTCAGCCTGAACATTCCTGCCGGGGTTGAAGATGGCATGCAGCTTAATGTTTCGGGCAAAGGGAATGCAGCCCGCAGAGGCGGCATCAATGGCGATTTGCTGGTCATCGTCGAAGAAGAAAAGGATCCTGAACTGATCAGGGAAGGCCAAAATCTGATTTACAACCTTTATCTAAGTTTCCCTGAAGCAGTATTGGGGACTACCAAGGAAATCCCCACTGTTGAGGGCAAGGTCAAGATTAAGATTGACGCAGGTACCCAGCCGGGCAAGATTTTACGGCTAAAGGGCAAAGGGCTTCCATCTATTAACAGCTATGGAAAAGGTGATTTGATGGTTAATATAAATGTATGGATTCCCAAGAACCTGACTAAGGACGAAAAGAAAATCATTGAGAAATTTACGGAATCCTCCAACTTTACCCCTAGCCCGGATAAATCGGAAAAAAATCTTTTCGAACGCATGCGCAGCTATTTTGAATAAAAT
>JAUZOH010000185.1 GCA_030706565.1 Bacteroidota bacterium
AGGTTGGCATTATTGATTAAATATTCTCCCTGATAACGAGGAAGACGACGGCGGAAATCATTAGCCTCCAGAGTATCGGCATTTAAGGTAGCGGTCATTAGTCCACGGCTTAGTGGTGCAAAAGGTATAAATGCAATACCATTTTCTTTACAGAATTCCATTACTGCACGATGTTGCTGAGATAATAACGAGAATTCGCTTTGAACTGCTGTAATCTGGAATACTTTTATTGCCTTCTGCAAATCATCTAAAGTACATTCACTTAAGCCGATATAACGAACCTTTCCTTCTCTTACCAGTTCGCTCATGGCACCTACTGTTTCCTCTACTGGAACTGTAGGATCTATACGATGTGCATAATAAAGATCAATATGGTCTACATCCAAACGTTTTAAGCTTTCATCACATGCCTGTTTAACATACACTGGTGAGCAATCCAAATGGGTTGTGTTTGGCATAAATCCATCATGTTCCCCTTCATTTAAAACAAAGCCGAACTTGCTGGCCAGAAATACCTGATCGCGATGTCCCTTTAATGCCTTGCCAACTAAAATTTCATTACTATGATCCACCCCATAAATGTCTGCGGTATCCCAAAGATTAATACCTAATTCCAAGGTATGATAAAGGATTTTCATGCTTTCTGCATCATCAGCTTCACCATATATACTACTAATTGGCATACAACCAAATCCAATAGCCGATACTTTCTCTCCTGTTTTTCCTAATTCTCTGTACTTCATAGATAATCCTCCTACTTTAGTTTGTTATACTCTTCGTCAGCTACAGGTTCTAACCACGTAGCAGGCCCCTTTTCAGGATTCACTTCAATTGCAAGGTGCACAAACCAACTGTCAGGTGCTGCACCATGCCAATGCTTTACACCTGCAGGAATCTGAACCACATCCCCAGGATGGAGTTCCTGTGCCGGTTTTCCCTCTTCCTGATAATAACCTCTGCCACCGGTAACAAGAAGTATCTGACCGCCAGCATGAACATGCCAGTTATTGCGACATCCCGGTTCAAAAGTTACATTGCCAATTGGGCATGCTCCAAGTGTCAGCATATTAAGATATACCGTACCTTTAAAATTGTTACTTACAAATTTTTCTCCCTTGGAAAAAATAGCGCTATTGCTTAAATCTCTTGATTCACTCATTGTTCTTGTCCACCTGATTTTTATTATTTATATGATTTTGTATAAATATCCACGCAGTCCTCAACAGTTAATGTTGTTCTGTCGCACAGAAATAATCCGCCCATGGCATCTTTTGCATTTAGAGCCATTGTTTCAAATTCTTCCGGTTTAATTCCATAATCGGACATCTTTAAGTCTGCCACTCCACATTCTTCCTGCAGTTTTGTAAGCATGGCAATGAAATCCATAGGCTCCTTTGCGTCTTCCATCCCCATTGCTTTTGCCATACGCACAAAACGCTCATCACAAACATGTTCGTTAATGAAATGAGTAAAATAGGCCTTACTAAGCATGATCAAACCTGCTCCGTGAGGTAAATTCTGATGGTAGGCAGACATGGCATGTTCCAAAGAATGCTGGCTGGAGGTTGTACCGACACACATTACCACGCCAGACAAATTGTTGCCAAAAGCCACCCTTTCCCTTGCTTCCATATCATTTCCATCGTTTACTGCTCTTGCAAGATAACGGCTGACATTTTCAATTGCAGTGATGGCGTACATATCGCTCATCAAATTTACCTTGTTATTTATATATCCTTCCATGCTGTGCGACAAGGCATCCCATCCTTGGAAAGCTGTATATTTAGGTGGCACGGATTTCATCAGTTCCGGATCTACAATAGCCAGTACAGGAAAGAGTGAGGGATCTTTAATGCCGACTTTTTCATGTGTTTCTTCATTGGTGATTACAGCACCAGCGTCTGTTTCTGAACCTGTTCCTGCAGTTGTTGTAATCGCCACAATTGAAAGCGGTTTATTCTCAATTGCTTTTCTTTTCCCGGTTCCTGACTGAATATAATCCCAGAGATCTCCCGGATTTGTGGCCATAACTGCCATTGCTTTTGCAGCATCCATACAGCTTCCTCCACCAAGTGCAATAATAAAATCGCAATTGTTTTCTTTGGCAAAAGCACTGCCCTTCATAACTGTTGATTTTAAAGGATTAGCCTCAACCTTGTCAAATACAACTGTGATTACACCTGCCAGATAGAGTTCATCTTCCGTCCTGGCCAAATAACCATTTGCTCTGGTAGACTTTCCATTCGAAATAACAATCATTGCTTTTTTACCAGGAAGTTTCTGCTCATGCAGATGATTTAACATTCCGGCTCCAAAAAGCGTTCTAGTTGGTATAAACATGTTAAAACCCATCATTTCTTTCTCCTTATCTATTTTTCAATGACATTTTCATACTCATCAGTTAAATTTAAGAAATAAATACCTTTCTTTCATTACTCAGATTCAGGTATTACTTCATTTAGACATCTTATTGCATTTAATGTTCTTGGATACCCGACATAAGGTAATAACTGAGTAACAGTACTAAGTAATACTGTTTTATCATTTCCAACATTTAAATTGCCCTGTATATGCCCTTTTAACTGTGGCTCACATCCACCCAAAGACAGAATCATGGAAAAGGTCAGAAGTTCTCTTGTTTTTATATCCAGTCCTTTTCGGGTATAATAATCACCAAAGCAATTGGCTGATAAATATTCTTGAATATGAATCTGATTCGCTGGTGATTGCTCGTACATATTATCAATCGTTTCTCCAAAAATTGATTTTTGAACTTCCAAGCCTTTTTCAAATCGGGTTTCCGGCGTAGTGGTTGACTGTTTTTCCAGCGGCAGCTTTATTCCTCTGCTTTCCAATATTTCGTTTGTGACATGGATGAAATCGAATACTTTTGCAATTCCAACATAAGGTACAGCCTGATAAACGATTTCTTTCACTTCAACTGGAGTAACACCTATATTCAGTGCACCACCCAGCATCACTTTATACTCGCCCAAGGCCTGGCTTGCAATCATTGATCCCAAAATCATCATTAACCTTGTTTTTGCATCTAAGTTCCCATAACTAAGAACCTCATCAAAAGCGAAATTGTCGAATACGTCTATCAGTTCCGGATCTGTTACTTTTAATGTTGATTTGTGGTTTGGAAAAAGTTCCTCATGGTTTTTGTTTGCTACTTCACTTATACTCATAGTTTAGACCCTCCTTGTTTACAAAATTATTATTCATGTTGATTTTTATGGAGATGCCACTTCATCAAATGCTCAGTATCCCTCTCCCTTTCTTTAAAATCAATGTTTATTTTTTAGTTGACTTTGAAAAATTAATGGGATGATGTAATACTTTTCTTTTTGTTAATATTTCGATATTTTATAATATTATCATCTATGCAACAGAGGTAAACAGCTCTACCGGTATTCCTTTATCGATGCTCTGATGGGCTTAATTGATATTGTAATCATTTAAGCCCATTTATAGTTTTTCCCTATCAATTGGGCTATTTGACCCATAACCTATCAATACCGAGTCTGTTTCTCTATGATGATTTTGGTTTCAAAAATATTGCCGCCCGCTTGACAATTTTTTTTCATTTTGATATAACGTTCGGGGAAACCTAAAAATGCTTTGAAAGTTCTGCCAATGATTCCAATTCATTGAGCACTTTAATGGCTACCTGGGCCTTAAATGCCACTGGAAATTTTCTTCTGCTTGTTTTCATTTCCATTATAAAATTAAGTTATTTTTTCAACATAATCTGAAGTTCGATTTTTTAGGAGTATTCTACAAAAACTTCTTTTCAGTGTTCGGTTATCTTCAGTAGGCAAACCATTCAAAGCTATATTGCATGGTACTCTGTCCATCTTCCACTGATATACCTGTATATAAAAATAATTGCCTTAACAATCCAGTCAATAAACATAGCCACCCATGTGCCGAACATGCCCAAATTGTAATAAATACTTAACAGATAAGCCATTGCTATACGACAGAAAAGCATGGATAAGCTACCGACAACCATTGGGAATTTGGCATCGCCTGCTGCACGAAATGTCACAGGTAAAGTGTAAGCAAGCGGCCAGATAATAACCATAAATATTCCATGACACCAAACAATTTTAGTAGTCAAAGATGTTGCCATCTCAGATAATCCATAAACCTTTAATATGGCTGGAAGTATAGCAAGTACCAACACACAACTAAGAATATGAACCACATACACAATGCCCATAATCTTTTTAGTATAATATTTAGCCTGCTCATAATCTCTTGCTCCAATACATCTTGAGATAACGACAGTCAAACCGAAACCGATTGCCATACCCGGCAATGCCTGAAACATAACAATGGTACCTGACACCGCATTTGCCGCAATTGCTGCCGTTCCAAAAGTTGCAACTAAACTGAGCACGACTATTCTTCCCAAATAGAACAAGCCATTTTCCAATCCATACGGAACACCAATGCCTAAGATTCTTTTGAGTATTGACCAGTTAAATTTATGCTTTAGGCTTTTCTTTATATACAAAGGTTGATTCTTTTTCAGTGCCAATGCGATAATAATAACTGCTGCAGCAATACGGGATATCAAGGTAGGGATTGCAACACCTTCAACACCAAAGTGGAAACCATAAATAAGTGTAGCATTCCCCGCAATATGCACAATATTCATAGCCAGCATCACCTTCATGGGCAGTTTTGAATTACCCATAGTACGAAAAATTGAAGCTCCGGCATTATATAATGCAAGAAACGGTATGGATAAAGAAGTAATCATCAGGTAAGTATTCGCATCCCTGCTTACTTCATCCGTGATATGCCCGAATAAGCCATTTAAAATAAAAGATTTCATCAGATAAATAATAACCATGATGATGATGGAAACAATACCCGCAAACCATACCAGTTGATTCACTGCCTCCCTTGATTTTGTCATCTGCTTCCTTCCCATGTACTGCCCTGCGATGACCGCACCACCGGTAGATAATGCCGCAAACAAACTAATAAGCAATGCCATAACAAAATCCACTAAGGACACACCTGATATAGCAGACTCTCCAACTCTTGCTACCATGATTGAGTCTGCTAAGCCCACCAGATATTCTAAAAACTGCTCTATGACAAGCGGCAGAAATAATTTAAATAAATCCCTATTTGAAAAAAACCTTGTTGTCGTTAAAGATATTCGCTCCAATTTTAAACCTCCAATCTATACTTCTCCCACTATTGTATCTGCCTGAAAAAAGCAGTATATGATTTAATTTCTGTCTTATCCAGGACTTTTTTGGCTAACTTCGAATTGCCTATCCCATAATTTCCGTACCGAGATAGCTTCACTCTCTTAAACCGATGCAAAATTAATTGAAAGCAGCGGGGAAAGGTTTTCCCTGCAGCTCAAACAATTTTGCTGTATAGCTCAATTTCTACTTGGTCGGAGCATAACCAAACTGCTTTTTAAATGCAGATGAAAAGTGAGAGAGATTCTTGAATCCAACTTCAAGATATACATCGGAAACCTTCTTATTCTCGTTTCTTATTTGATCATAAGCCACTTTTAGCCTTTTTTTTATCAGCCATTTTTGTGGTGAAAGTGGGCTTACCTTTTTAAAATCTCTTTTGAATGAAGCAAGGCTTCGTCCGGTGAAGCTTGCTAAATCTTCCACAGATAAATCATACATATAATTCTCGTCCATAAAATCGAGAATATCGATCTTCCACGGCTCGGTAAAGTCGAACAGAGCCGGATAGAACCGTTCATCTATGTTCAGCAATGTGTAAATACCTTCCTGTAGTTTCAGTTGCATCAGTTCTTTTGCCGGTTTTATATTCGAGTCGAAATAAGGAGTCATGGATTGGAACAGACTTTCGATATCCGGCGTTTTCGGCAATTTTATCACACTCGGTTTATGCTTTTCTGCTTCCAGCGGTAGTTTTTTCCTGTCAATTGTCTGATAAAATTCTCTCAGAAAATTACGTTTAAAAATCATGAAAATTGCCTGAAATTGGTCCTCCCCTCTGGGTTGCTTTGTCATTCTGACACGATTATCCCGACGAAGGAAAACACATTCACCACTGTGAATTTCTATTTTTTTATTCTCTTCCTCCAGTATGATTTCACCAGAATAGACATACGCGAGCATATGATCTTTGATCATTTGCTGACAACTTCTTTCATTATCAAAATAATAACTAAAGAAGATGTCGTAATAATTGAATCTCAGTGATTCGGAATGTTCAAAACCCATAATTCAGCAGGTAAATATTTAAAATCCTTTAATTTTTGATAATAAACAAGTTGGCAATCAAAATAATTTTGTACTCTTTTCGTTTAACTGCGTCATCAACCCAAAGCGCTTTTTATTCTATTAAGCCCTTCAATAAGCAATTGCCTGGGGCAAGCGATATTCAACCGGATAAAACCTTCTCCATTGCTACCATACATAGTACCAGCGTTTATCCATAGTTTTTCCTTCTCAAGCAAAGTTTCAGCAATCTTAACTGACGATTGGTTAAGTGCGGAACAATCAACCCAAACCAGGTAAGTCGCTTCGAGGGGCAAAACTTTAAATTGGGGTAAATTTTGTTTGAAGAAGTCGTTGAGGCAACAGTAATTACCATACAAATATTGTTTCAGTTCATCCAACCATTCCTCTCCTTCGTTGTAGGCTGCAATCAATGCATCGACTGCAAATACATTTATTTCGCAGACTTCGTTTACATTCAGAGCCTGATCAATTTTTTTTCTTATTTTTTCGTCGGTCGCAAAAATGTTTGCCACCTGTACTCCTGCCAGATTGAACGTTTTACTGGGAGCAGTGCAAGTCACTGAATTATAGAGAAAATCGCGACTGATCGATGCAAAAGGTATATGTTGATGCCCGGGATAAACCAAATCGCAATGGATTTCGTCCGATACCACGATAACGTTGTTCTTTAAACAAATTTCACCTATTCGGATAAGTTCCTCTTTGGTCCATACTCTTCCTGCCGGGTTGTGCGGATTGCACAACAAAAACAATTTCACTTCCGGGTCGGAGGCTTTTCTCTCCAAATCGTCAAAATTGATATGATAAGTCCCGTCCTGATACAACAGATCGTTAGAAACCATTTCACACTGGTCGTTACGGATTGAAGAAAAGAAACAATTGTACACGGGAGATTGTACAATTACCTTATCACCGGGTTTGGTCAAAGCTTTGATAATTGCAGATATTGCAGGCACCACACCGGTTGTAAAAAGTATCCAATCCTTTTCTAAAGTAAAGTGATGCTGCCTTTTAAACCATCCTATTATTGCATCAAAATAAGCTGTCGGCACTTTTGCATATCCAAAAACACCATGCTGCGCTCTTTTTACCATTGCCTCAATGATGGGTGCAGCCGTACGAAAATCCATATCGGCCACCCACATGGGCAGAATATCATCAGTTTTCGCCGAATCCCATTTATAAGAATTACTGTTTCTTCGAGGAATTATTTCATCGAAATTGTATTGCATAGGTAAATAATTAACATTTATAATGTTGCCTGTGACTCCATGTTTTCTACATTCATCAATGCTTTGTGTTTATTCACAAACATGTTCGCTTCATCTGCTAAAAATCTGTATTCCATTGATCAGATGGGAACTCCATGCATTTATTCAGATTCCTTTGTATTGCACTTGCCAGTCATGGAT
>JAUZOH010000186.1 GCA_030706565.1 Bacteroidota bacterium
CAACAATGAAATCAAAGGTTTTGTAGAAACAATTCCGAAGGTTTATAAGAGAATGATATTATTCGGCACCTGGGCAAATCATTTTTATGCAATAGATTCACAAACAGGCCGAATTAAATGGGACTGGAATAATGAATATAAAAACCGGATGTTGTCTCCTGCAGCCTGCGTCCCTGTTGCATTTCACAACAGAGTTTATTTGGTCTCCCCCGACAACAAAATGACATGCCTGAACGCTGAAACGGGAGCGGTGGTCTGGCAATCCAAGTTTAAGGGCAAAAGGGTCAGGGAATCTATGGGCGTTTCCTGTGATAGTACACTCATCTATGCTAAAACAATGGAAGGAAATATAATTGGAGTCCAGACTTCCACAACAGAAGGGAAAATAGTATGGAATGCCGGTATGAATACCGGATACGATATTGCCCCATCGGTGATATCTGAGTATGATGGGAAAGTTTTTATCCCTTCCGATAAAGGGATGGTTTATGCAGTGGATAGAAATACAGGGAAAATGTTGTGGGCACACAGGATTTCTTCCTGTTTGATAAACCAGATATTGCCTGTTGACAAGCATACGGTTATCTGTACTTCCATGGATGGAGTGATCACCAGACTATTTTATTGAAAAAGCCGGTCAGGGAACAGGGAAGTGCATTCAGCTTTATCTTCCGGGAAAATTTATTCCGGCTCATTTTAAAAATGAAGTAAGGTGGCAGCTTCTTGGTAATCAACAGATGAAATTTTTTAACCGGAATTAGAAATGTAAATGTATTAAGTATTTTTTGATAACATATTTGAATAAAATGATTATGAAACTTGAGATTATTTTGTAACTTCATAAACCAATCTAAATGAAAGGTTTTAATTATTTGAGCAATTTAAAAATTTATGAAGTTAGAGAAATCTTCAAATTTCAAGTTGAAAAAATTATACCTCGATTGTATCGATGAATCGGGAAATTGTTTCATTATCTACAGAGCTTGTCTGAAATTTTATTTTATCAAAGTGGCTTATTCTGCATTGCTGTTCTCAGACTTTCAAAATAAAATCACAGAAAAAACAAAGTTAAGAAAAATTGGCCAGCCTTTAATTAATGGGAAGTTCCTATTTTATGACAATCGTTTTTTGAAAATAAGTGGCAGCTGGCAAAGGATAGACGATCCTGTTTTTATTACCTTGTTTAAAGATCAAAAGGGAGAGAAGTTGACCTGGAATTGCCATCATTCAAAGGCATTGACGAAAATTGAATATGGCGGTAAGGTTTTTAAAGGTTTGGGTTATGCCGAAACCCTTTATCTTCCTGTAAAACCTTGGAAATTGCCGGTACAGGAGATAAAATGGGGACGCTTTTTGTCTGAATTTTACACGGTTATATGGATTCATTGGAAGGGCGAATATCCGGTGAATAAAATATTCTGTAATGGAGCTTTATATGAGGATGCTGTTTTTGAGGAGGACAAAATTTTATTTAATAAAGGGAACTATAACTTGTCATTTCAGGAAAGACATGTTTTAAGAGAAGGCCCACTAACAAAAGTATTGTCAAATATTTTCTTTTTGGAAATCATGTTAAAAAGTTGTATCTTTTCTATATATGAAAGGAAATTAAAAGCAAAGGCCATATTGAATTGTGGTGGGGATAAGTCTTTTAATGGCTGGGCATTATACGAAACAGTGACCTGGGGAAATGGAAAAAATTGGCAGTAAAATATTATATGGTTTCCTTTTTGTGGCAGTTGTCCCTGCTTTATTGGTTATTTGGGCAAAGTTTACAACTTCTTTGATTCGTTTGCCTCTTCCTGAAAATCCCATTTGGGGTTATTCCTTTTTCACAGTAGGATTAATTTTCATGATTGCGGGAATGCTTCATTTGTGGATATATGGCAAGGGCTTACCCATGAATGCCTTTCCTCCCCGGAATTTTGTGAAAAAAGGAATTTATGCATTCACCAAAAATCCTATTTATGACGGAGCTGTGATGGCCTCCTTTGGGTTATCCATCCTGTTGGATTCTTCATCGGGTTTCTGGCTGGTTAGCCCAATATTCGCATTGATGGTGACTGCCTATACCGTGGGCTTTGAAAAGGAGCATACACGGCAAATTTTTGGCAACCAGGATTACCGGACTTTTCTGACCTTACCCAAAAACTCTGATCATTCTCCCAAAATAGGACAAAGGTTGGCTGCATATTTTATTGCTTATCTGCCCTGGTTTTTTATTTATGAGGCTTTTATACTGGCCGGAAATTCAGGAGATGCTTTTTGTTCGAATTTTTATTTTGAAAACCAATGGCCTGTTTTACAATTCACTGTTGTTTTTTATGTTTTAACTTATCTGTTTGCATTTCTTATTCCATGGATAATTCAATCGGAAAAAGACTTGCGTTCGTTTGAAATTGATATTTTGTTTGCAACAATACTTTGTGGTTTAACTTATTTCTTAATCCCATCTTTTACCCGGCAAAGGTTATTTATTTCTCATTCTTTTTTGGGTAATCTTATTTTGCTCGATCGTTCATTCGATGGTGCTTCTGCCTCACTTCCTTCTTTCCATGTTATCTGGGCCTTTGTCGCTGCACGTTATTTTTCGCATAGTCTGAAAAAATTAAAATGGCTGTGGTATTTACTGGCTGTTCTTATTTCCATCAGTTGTATTACTACGGCCAATCATTCCCTGGCTGATGTTTTTGCAGCTATAATCCTGTTGGTAATTGTTTTTTACCGGGGCCGGATCTGGGATTTTATCCGGTTGCAATCCGAACACATTGCCAATAGTTGGGCTGAGTGGAGGTTCGGGCCTGTAAGGGTCATTAATCATGGTTTCTATGCAGGTGCTGCCGGATTTGCCGGTTCCTTGATAATAGGATCTTTTTTGGGCAGTAAATATTCTGCTGCAGGATTTGTTATTTGTATTTTTGGAATTGTGGGCGCCGGGCTCTGGGCTCAATTTATTGAAGGATCACCCAGACTGCAAAGGCCTTATGGTTATTATGGCAGTGTTATTGGCGGAGCTATAGGATGTGTGTTGTTGACCTTTATTTTTTCCCTCAACTTTTTTATTCTGCTTGCTGCAACTGCAATGGCTGCTCCCTGGATACAAATTCTGGGACGGCTGCGTTGCCTGGTACAGGGATGTTGCCATGGGAAGCCGGCTAAGGATTGGCTTGGAATAAGTTTTACCCATCCTTATTCACGCGTCAATAAAATATCGGGCTTGACCGGTATCCCTCTGCATCCGACCCAACTATATTCAATTGCCACCAATCTGATTACAGGTTTAATCCTGATCAGGCTTTTCAGGCTCGGACTGCCGGCTAATTTTATTATTGGGATTTATTTCCTGATGAACGGAATGGGGCGTTTCATAGAAGAAGCTTATCGGGGGGAAGCTCAAACACCTTACTGGGCCGGGATGAGGATATATCAGTGGATAGCAATAATTACTATATTGCTGGGCGCTGTTTTTACTGCAATTCCTGATATTAAGATGGTCCCTTTCCAATTTAATTTCCAGGCATTATATTGGGCTGCAGCTGTAGGGCTACTTTCAATTATTGCCTATGGTGTCGATTTCCCGCTATCAAATCGTCGTTTCGCCCGTTTAACCAGTGCATAATTATTAAAAGTATTTCCTGAAACCAATGTGTATTCAGGTTTGTTGGATATCATTTTGTAATAAACGCTCTTTCTCATGCTAAGCCTATCAATCCATATAAAGTAAAACTAGTTTGTTTCAATTAAAATTTACCTCTTATGAAAAGTAAACTTTTATTAACCGGGATGCTCTTTTTAGGCTTGTTGGGTGCCTGTCAGCGGTATGGCTATGATGATTATCTGATCAACACTGACAAATCAAAAGCCAATGAGATTAAGATTGCAGTAGTTTCTGACATCCATTACATGGATCCTTCACTGCTTGTACACGATGGCAGCGCTTTTCAGGCTTATCTGGCCCATGATCCTAAATTGCTGGTTCAGAGCGATACCATTTTAAGGGCCACCATTAAACTCCTGATTGCCCAACACCCTGACCTGGTCCTGATTGCAGGAGACCTTACAAAAGATGGAGAAAAAGTAAGCCATCAATCGGTGGCTAATCTTCTGAAGCAGCTAACCTGCAATGGGATTAAAGTACTGGTTACTGTCGGTAATCATGATGTTAGTAATCCTGAAGCTTTTAAATTTGACGGAGACAATGTCATACCTGTTCAAACGGTTACCCCGGCAGACATCCTTTCTATTTATTCTGACTTTGGATTTGGTAATGCTATATGCAAGGATCCTAATTCTTTAAGTTATGTAAATGAGCCTTTTAAAAAATTCTGGGTGATTGTTATTGATGCAAATGAATATTACAACAACACAACCCAAAGTACGGTTGCTGGCACTATTAAACCTGCTACCATGGCCTGGATAAAGGAACGTTTGGCTGAGGCAAAGAAGAAAGGAATTACAATCATCGGGATGATGCATCATAATGTTTTAGAACATTTTGTGGGACAAAGCGAAATTGATCCTGGATATGTAGTTGACGATTGGCAAACGGTATCTGAAGAGCTGATGAATGCCGGATTGACTATGATGTTTACCGGCCATTACCATTCCAATGATATTGTTAAACGTACTATAGGTAATAAGTTCCTCTTTGATGTTGAAACGGGTTCTATGGTTCAGTACCCTTGCACCTACCGGATACTGAACATAAACAGTAAAAAATACAGTTTTAAATCCTGGCCGGTCAGTTTGTTGCTGGGAAGTCAATTTGATTTATATGCCAAAACCTTCCTGCGGTCTCACCTGGATGGGTATTTTCATTATCTACTTGTTCATAATTTCGCGCTGACGGATTCTGCTGCCATGATTGGCGCTCCTTTGTATACTGATGCTTCTATAGCACATTTTTCGGGGGACGAAGTCCTTACTAACGAAGAATATGCTAAAATTATTTATTTCACCGGTCCTAATCCTGCAGGGAGTATTTTAGGCTCTATATTGTTGTCCCTATGGACAGATCCCAATACAAAAGACAATACGTTGACCATCAATATGGCTAATGGAAGTGCCAATTAAACTGAAACAATTAAAAGGAAACCGGCTCGGAAAACTGGGCCGGTTTTCCTGTTTGGATTTGATGAATTGGAAAGGATTGTCCTTCGAGAATTTCGAAGTCTTAATTTATTCAACTTATTAATAAGCTGGCAGACATATAGGTTAGTTACTTTTTATAAGGAATACCTCTGCGACTACAAAGAGTACTCAGGTATGATTAGTGAGTTTAGAAGGAAAAAATTTGGTATACATCTTTAAAACATCTGGCCAACAGCCGGAGTTTCCGAAATAATCCCTTCTGTGTTACTTATTCTTCCAGGGCATTTTTACGGATAAGGGCAAGGTCAAGGCTGTTGACGTTCCACTTTCTTATCTGGTCGAAAAGTTTTTGGGAATTATTCTTGTCTCCCATTTTTTTATACGCAATTGCAGTATAATACCAATCCATAGGATTTCCTGAAGCCAACTTGGAACATTCAATTGCTTTGTTGTAATCTCCTTTTTTTATCTGATAAATGATAAAAATAGAATGTAACTGTTTCTTTTCATTGGGATTTTTTCTCAGTTCGACTTTTTGTTTGCAGTTGTCGGATTCCAATTTTGCCTTTAAGAGTTTATCCTGGATGGTTAAATAATAAAAGCGACACAACATTGAACAGGTGTTGAGATTTTCTTTCTCAAAGTCTGAAAGTTTCGATTTTGCGATTAAGGCATTT
The DNA here is from genome assembly GCA_030706565.1 of Bacteroidota bacterium. Classification (NCBI taxonomy): domain Bacteria; kingdom Pseudomonadati; phylum Bacteroidota; species Bacteroidota bacterium. Next base: position 5,769 of record JAUZOH010000186.1, read on the forward strand.
GCTTTCTCAAAATATTTTATTCCTTCTGCCGGATTTCCGGATTCTGAGAGAATATATCCCTGGTATTTATAGGCAGCAAATTCTTCATTGACCAAATTTTCCTGTTCGGCTAATGCACGGTATTCATCGAAAACATTAACGGCTTTTTCCGTATTGCCTTCGTGTACATAAGATACGGCTTTCCAATATAAGGCTGATAATTTTGAGTCAATTGAAGGAGACTTGTCAAAAAATTCCTGGTAGTATTTTCTGGCTGTTTCAAAATTACCCTTAAAAATATAATTGTTGCCTATGCCAGCCATAGAGGATAAATAGTTGGGATCTTTTTCAAGGGCCTTTTTGTACTGTTCTATGGATGAATCATATTTTCCCATCTTCAATAGAAGTTCAGCATAGGAATCGTAAGGATTTGGATTATTCGGCGACAGCTTAATGTATGTCTGGAAAGCCTTTTCGGCTGCCTGGTAATTACCTAAGCCGGATTGGCAATACCCGATCATATTGTAAGCAAGCTCATAAGTCTTATCCAGTTCGGAACATTTTCTATAATGCTGAAGAGCATTCGTGTAATCGTTTTGGTAATAATAATAATTACCGGCCAGAAGCTGAACTCTTTTATCTGTATATAAAAGTTTTAACAGCAGATTGAGGTACTCTTTTTCTTTCTGATAGTCCCCAGTTGTGCGTGCCTGATAATACAATATTTCATATCTTTCTCCCTCGGAGACTTTGTTCACAAGCTTAACTGCCTGATCCAGATTTTGACGGAGAACATTATATCCGCCACTTGAGAATGAACGGTATAAATAAGCCATCGCAAAATCAGGATCTTTTTGAATGGCTTTGTCAAACAGGGAAGTAGCGTTGATGAATTCAAAGTCTTCGAATTTTGCCCTGCCGGCTATAAAATAGTTCAACGCTTCTTTGGAAGAAGTGGTTATGGGCATTTCTTTGTTCTCTGCCAGCACATTAAGTGGTAGTGTAAAAAAAAATAACCACATAATGGTTAAAAAATAATGGAATGTTTTCATTTTCTCCAGTTTGTTGGTTAAACATAAACTCCAAATTATTAAAAAACTATACCTCCTTTCGTTATTTTAAGGTTTAAGATTAATTAGTTATCTACTTGTGGATTTTTCTTCAAATTGACTTTAATCAAATTTATTAAAAATTCCAATTCCGGACAAGTTTCTTTTGGTAATTTGGTAATTAACAGTGTTTTAATCAAAAAATAATTTAAAAATGATGACCGGATAAGGCATCCGTTTTTCAGAAAAATTTTATAGAATAACGATTATTTATAATTGTTTATGTTATTACTATGGGAAGTGTTGATGATATCACATAAAAATATTAAGTTAGCTGAAATTATAAGTACATAGTGATTATATTTAACATATTTTGAAATTTTTATATCATTAATTTAAGTTTCGCAACTAAATATTTCCCTGAACGGAATAAAATTTAAAGTCAGTGATTTATTGTCCTTCAACCCCACTTTACCAAGGGGCTAAAACAAGCCGGTGATTAATTAAAAAGTCCCAGGACTTTCCTCCGCGAAGCGTTATAAACAAAATCCTTATTGACTGCATATTGTCTGAATGAAGCCGATCCGCCAGTGGGCGGACAAGCTGCCAGGAGGCGGTCCGCCAGCTGGCGGATGACGCAGTCACATTCTTTTTTGTAAACTTTTTGTGACGTCAACTAAGCGAAGCGATCTCATTCTCCTGTCTTTCATTGAGAATAAAAGTTTGAATAAAGTTTTAACGCAAAGAAAACCACGGAGGCACTAAATGGCACTATGAAATTTTTAAATATTTCTTAGTTAAATCCGTTACTTAATGGTTATAAAAAGGATTAA
>JAUZOH010000187.1 GCA_030706565.1 Bacteroidota bacterium
CCGACATTACCTGGCTTCCTTTCTCCGAATATTGCCAAAATCCTTGTGGATAACTTTGGCATTGCCCGGATTACCAATCCTGATGATGATATTAACTTGTTTTTTAACTAATGGCCAGGCTTTATGAATCTTGTCTCTTCTGAATCAGTATAAATTACAATGAAGGTTGTAAATAAATGTTCTGGAACACTAGCATTTTATATCATTCATTATGATTACTCCTTTAAAAATATTGATTATAGATGATTCTGAAGACGATGCACTTTTATTGGTCCATGAAATAGAAAAAAAAGGAGGGTACAAAGTCTCATGGGAGAGGGTGGAAACGCCCAAAGATACTTCATTCGCCCTGGAGAAGCAGGATTGGGACTTTGTATTTACCGATTATTCCATGCCTCATTTTGATGGAATCCAGGCACTGGAAATTATCCATAAGCTCAAAAGCGACATGCCCTGTTTCATGATTAGCGGGACAATGGGCGAGAATGCTGCAGTCAGTGCCATGAAGGCCGGAGCAAATGATTATTTCATCAAAGGGCACCTCTCTCGTCTTGTTCCTGCTTTAAAAAGAGAGATTAAGGAATTTAAATTACGGAGGAAAAAACAGGAAACAGAGCTTGCACTCAGGAATAGCGAAGAAAAATACCAGACTCTGATTGAAAATACCCTTGATGTAGTATTCTCCATGAACCTGGAGGGAATCATCCAATTTGTAAGCAATAATGTAGTAAGACTTTATCATGTTGAACAGGATAAATTAATCGGCCATCACATTTTTGAATTTGTGAGTTCAGAGGATAAATCCAGAGTAGAGGCTGAACTGGCCAGGTTAAAAGCCGGGAAAAACAAATCGATTCTGGAGTTCAGGTTAATTACCAGTAAAGGCAAAACCATTTATGTTGAAGAAGTCAGCCGTTTACTGGCCAATAAGAATGGCCTCCCCTTGTTGATTGGCGCTGTTCGTGATATTTCTCAACGTAAGCGGTTGGAAGAAAAGGAAGCGTTTTATATCCGGAATCTGCGGCTGCTATCAAAAATCGCCTTTTCGCTTAATGAACTCGAAGATATTGAGGAAATTCTGAAATTAATTACGGTAAGTTTACATTCTATCATACCTCAGGCATATATGGTTGTTAGCCTGATCGACGAGAAAGAGAAGTATATCCATATCGTCAAGACCTATGGTTTTGACGATACTTTCGATATCATTTGCAGGATAATTGGGATGAATCCGCTTGATATCAATTTTCTGATTAATGCCCGTAATCCCGAACATAGAAAAATATATATGTCTCACAGGCTGATCAACATAGACGGAGGCCTGCATGAGCTAAGCATGGGAAAAATTCCGGGAAATATCTGCTCTGTCCTGGAAAAGTTTCTCGATATACGTTTTTTCTATACCATGGGCTTCAATTGGAGTGAGAAAAACTATGGCAGTGTCAGCCTTTTTACTTCTGAAAAAATTGGTACAGAAGTCCGCAATATGGCAGAAACCATCATCAATCAGGCTTCAGTAAAGATACATAAGAAGATGGTTGATTTGAAACTGAGGTCCAGCGAAGAACATTTCAGGGCGATTACCGAAAATTTGTCCGATGTTATCGGAATCTTAAACGAACAGGGGGATCTGATCTATATCACTCCGAATGTGCAGAAATCTTTTGGCTATACTGCTGAAGAAATGACTGGCCTAAATACCTTGAAAGCTATATTCCCCGATGATGTTCATAAATTCATGGACATTATTCATAAGCTGGTTAGCCGCTCTGAAAGTTCTTGTGTGGCAAACTACAGGTTGGTGGATAAAAACAAAAATTTAAGGTATGTTGAAACCCTGGCTGTGAACATGTTGCACAATCCCATTATCTCAGGAATAGTCCTGAGCATGCGCGATATTACCGAGCGTAAGAAAATGGAGCAGGAATTGTTTGAAGCCAAAGAAAAGGCTGAAGCTTCAAATTTGGCAAAAAGTCAGTTCCTGGCTAACATGAGTCATGAAATCAGAACCCCGATGAATGCCATCATAGGCTTCACTGAGTTGTTGACTTCCCTGGAAAGCGAAGAGAAAAAACTTAAGATGCTTAACATCGTTAAGAATTCAAGCGAATCACTTTTGAACATCATCAATGATATTCTCGATCTGTCCAAGATTGAAGCCGGAAGGACTTTACTTGATTCCCGGGAGTTTGACCTTTTGCAATTGACCAATGAAGTTTGCGGTAACTTCAGGATACTTATTAAAAGCAAACAACTTCAGGCATATTACGAGCAATTGCCTTTAAAACATGAAGTAGTAACCGGTGATCCTACACGCTTAAGGCAGATATTGATAAATATAATCGGGAATGCTGTAAAATTTACGGAAAAAGGCTCTATTACTTTAAGAGTTGAAGAAGTAAAAACGGAGGGGGACAGGGTTTTTATTCAATTTACCATTAAAGATACAGGAATTGGAATCCCTGAAGAACAACTTGATCTGATTTTTGAGGAATTCAGGCAATTGGAAAATTTCCTGACCAAAAAATATCAGGGTACAGGTTTGGGTTTATCAATCGTAAAACAACTTGTTGAAATGATGGGGGGGACGATTGAAGTGCACAGCCGGCTCAATGAAGGCAGTACTTTTATTGTCATACTTCCTTTTGGCATTCCCTATGCCGGTGATCAAACAAAAATTTTTTCTGAAAATGAAGAAACCAGGGCAGAACCTCAGGGGTTAAATATATTATTGGTTGAGGATGATCCCAACAATCAGGAGTTGATGAAAGTATATGCCCAAAAAAACCACTGGAAAATTGATGTGGCCGATAATGGTACAAGAGCATTGGAAAAATTTAAAAAAGACAGGTATGACCTGGTGCTTATGGATATACAATTGCCGGTAATGAATGGTTATGAAACTTCTGTTTCGATCCGTCAATATGAGAAAATCGCCGGAACACATGTTCCAATTGTTGCCATTACTGCTTATGCCATGCAAAGCGACAAGGAGAAATGCCTGAATGCCGGCATGGATGATTATTTGCCCAAACCTGTTAAAATTGAGGAACTTTATGCTGTCGTCGGAAAATATTGCAATAATCCTTTAAAAAACTGAACTGTTTAAATACTTGAACTGAATTCCTTAAATATTTTTCTGATTATATCGTGTCTTTCTAATCAAACAATTCCTGTTTTGCCCGTCTTTATCCTGATATCGTAAAGAAATTTCCCCTTACTTATAATTGTAATAATTACAATAACTCTGTATAATTTCTACAATTCCAGCCATTAAGCAAATTTTTTTCTTGTAAAAATTCATCGTTTACTTGATGCAATTTGAATTTTTTTAAGAAAATTTCTTGTAAAGAGTGTTCATTTATTGGGAAAATAAATTTTTTAATTTGCACAATAACAATTCAATGTAAAATATTTGAATATTGTTGATCACCATACGAAATATCACATATATTTGTAAGTATAAAAAGTACACTAAGTACTTATTTAATAACCGGTTTTTTTGTGAAATGATTGCACATAAGATAGTACCTAATGTTTCAGTAGATTGTGTCATCTTTGGTTTCGACTTTGAGAGGCTGAATGTGCTCCTGGTAGAACGTGAACTTAAGGATAAAGTCACCAACCAGTTGCTTATCAATGACCATACGCTGGCGGGTTATCATATTTATGAAGACGAAGATCTGGACAGCGCGGCTGCCCGTATTTTAAGGGATTTGAGCGGACTCGATAACATATACCTTCAGCAATTTTACGCTTTCGGCAGTACCCGCCGTGTTGCAGCAGCGAAAGACCAGCTTTGGCTGAGGCATATAAACCGCGGATTTTCCGACCGCATTCTTACGGTAGGTTATTTCTCGCTGATCGATAACACAAAAGTAACTCTTACTCATAAAGAAAAGAAACTTCAGTGGTTCCCGGTGGATGCCGTGGCTGATATGGAAATGGCATTTGATCATAAGGAGATTTTCTACAAAGGACTGGAGGCCTTGCGCAATACAGTGAAAATTGAACCGATTGCTTTTGAATTGCTGCCCGAACGTTTCACCCTCACCCAGCTGCAGAAGTTATACGAATCGCTGTTCGGCAGCACTTTCGACAAACGTAATTTCAGAAAGAAGATTTCACAGATGCACTACATCATTCCTTTAAGGGAAAAGGAAAAAGGTGTGGCCCACAAACCGGCCCAGTTGTTTTTGTTCAGCCGTGAAGTCTATGAAAAGACCCGGAAAGAAAAGACCGTTTTCTTAATCTGATACTTTAAAACCTAATCATCGTGGAAAAATTAAAACTACAGGAAAAAATTGGTTATGCCTTGGGGGATGGAGCCGCGAATATCGCCTGGCGCGGCGTGGCTACTTTCTTATTCGTTTTTTATACTGATGTCTTTGGACTGAATCCCGCTGCTGTCGGATTACTTATGCTGATTGCCAGAATGAGTGACGGTATTATCGATGTGATCATGGGTATAATCTGCGACAGGACAAATTCAAAATACGGTAAGTTCAGGCCTTGGATTTTATGGACTGCAATCCCGCTGGGAGTGACCTTGTCGCTTTTGTTTACCACTCCTCATTTCGGACCAAGCGGTAAAATTATTTATGCTTATGCTACTTATCTGATATTTTTCTTCATTTATACGGCAAATAATATTCCTTACGGCGCTTTGATGGCTGTCATGACCGGCGACGACAAGGAGCGTACCAGCCTGGGATCGTACCGTATGGTTGGTGCTTTTACCGGCGGTATGCTGGTTCAGGGTGCTTTATTGTTCCTGGTTGCACATTATGGAAATATAGATCCCTCCATCAGCCTGAATAAGATGGATAACAGGAAATATGAAGTAACTGTTTCGACCAGCCAGGAAGTTAAAAATGTAAATATTAAAACCAAAAACGGCGTTGCCCTTTTCTCCTGGGCCAATGCGAATATAGGTGCGAGCCAGAATGTACCTACCCAGGGAAAGAGCTTTTCAATGGAAGCAAAAAAGAAATATTCTTTCATTGTAGCTGGTGAAGCTAATCTTAAACCAAAGGATATCAACATCATTGACCAGAAAAAAGGATACAGCCATGCCATCTATCTGATGTCAATCTTTTTATCATTGTTTCTGATGCTGACTTTCGCCGGCACCAAAGAACGCGTTCAGCCGCCAAAGGCTCAAAAGACAAATCTGGGCAAGGATTTGAAAGATTTAATAACCAACAGGCCCTGGTTGGTTTTGCTGGCCATTGGTCTGCTGTTTAATGTCTATAATTCCATCAAGCAAGGAATCATTGTTATTTATTTCTCGCATTATATCCACAACCAATTGTTGGCTGCCTCCTATATGATCGGATTGATGCTGGCTTCCATTGCTGGTGCCATGGTGACATCCCCCCTGGGCAAGCGTTTTGGCAAAAGGAATTTGTTCATTTATGCCCTGATTTTCTCCGGAGTTGTCAATGCTTTAATTGCTTTTTGCGGACCGGCGGATATAAAAACCATATTTGCCATTGGCATTACCTCTGAATTCGGTGCTGCCATATTCCCGACCCTCTTTTTTGCCATGTTGGGCGATGCTGCCGATTATTCCGAGTACAAGAATGGCCGAAGGGCTACCGGACTTGTATACTCGGCCGGTTCTTTTGCAACCAAATTCGGTGGCGGCGTTGCTGGTGCCATTATTGGCTTTGTTCTGGCTGCCTTTCATTACAACGGACAGGATACTGTTGCCATTCAGGGCGCAGTTCCGGGTATCATCATGCTGATGAGCTGGATTCCGACTATTATTGCTCTGATTGCTGCCGCTGTGATGACTGTCTATCCTTTAAATCAAAAGAAGATGGATGCAATTACCATTGAACTTAATGAAAGAAGGGCCAGTGAACTTGCAAACCCTGTGATATAATAATTTCCCCTTATACCTTAAAACTGACTTTAAAATTAAAATTACTCGAAAATGAAATACGGACATTTCGATGACAAAAACAGGGAATATGTGATTGATAACCCGCGCACTCCCTGGCCATGGATTAATTATCTGGGTAACGAGGACTTTTTCTCACTTATTTCTAACACCGCCGGTGGTTATACCTTTTATAAGGATGCTAAATTCAGGCGTATCACCCGTTACAGGTACAACAATGTGCCTATGGACGATGGCGGTAAATATTTCTACATCAAAGATGGCGACACCATCTGGTCGCCGGGCTGGAAGCCATGCAAAACCGAACTTGACAGTTACGAGTGCCGCCATGGAATGAATTATTCCATCATCAGGGGTGAAAAAAACGGGATAAACGCTTCCGTGCTTTATTTTGTTCCTTTGAAAACCCGGGCTGAGGTGCAAAAGCTTACCTTGGCCAATCATTCAAATGAAACAAAAAAGCTTAAGATTTTTTCATTTGTTGAATGGTGCTTGTGGAATGCGGCAACCGATATGGAAAATTTCCAGAGGAACTTTTCAATCGGTGAGGTTGAAATCGAAGATTCTGTAATTTACCATAAGACGGAATATAAGGAACGCCGTGACCATTATGCCTATTATTCGGTGAATGTGCCCATCAGTGGATATGACACCGATCGTGAATCCTTCTTCGGCCTTTATAACGGTTTCGGCGAGCCACAGGTTGTAAAAGAAGGCAAGCCCAATAATTCCGTAGCCCACGGATGGTCTCCCATTGCTTCTCATTACATTGAAGTGGAACTGAGGCCTGGCGAAGCTAAAGATTTTGTCTTTGTCCTGGGATATGTGGAAAATGAGGAGGACGAGAAATGGGAATCAAAAAATATTATCAATAAGAAAAAAGCCAAGGAGACTATTGAAAAGTTTGATACAGCGGCTAAAGTAGATGCTGCTTTGGCTGAACTCCGAGAATATTGGGACAACCTGCTGAGTATATTCTCGGTTTCTTCGGGTGATGAGAAGCTCGACCGTATGGTCAACATCTGGAACCAGTACCAGTGCATGATCACTTTCTGTTTCTCCCGTTCTGCTTCATTTTTCGAATCGGGAATCGGCCGTGGCATGGGATTCAGGGATTCCAACCAGGATCTGATCGGTTTCGTACACCAGATACCCGGACGTGCCCGCGAGCGGATCATAGATATTGCTTCAACCCAGTTCCCTGACGGCGGTTGCTATCACCAGTACCAGCCTCTTACCAAACGGGGGAATAACGATATAGGCGGCGGATTCAACGATGACCCGATGTGGCTTATTTTTGGAACGATCAGCTATATCAAGGAAACAGGTGATTTCGGAATTCTTGATGAAATGGTGCCTTTCGACAATGATATTTCTGTAGCCCGCACTTTATTTGATCATCTGACGGTATCCTTCAATCATGTGGTGAACAATCTTGGCCCGCACAAATTACCGCTTATCGGCCGTGCCGACTGGAACGATTGCCTGAATCTTAACTGTTTTTCTAATGATCCGGATGAATCGTTTCAGACAACCGAAAATAAATCTGAAGGTTCCAAGGCTGAATCAATTATGATTGCCGGTTTATTTGTGATTTATGGCCGCGATTATGTTGAACTGTGCAAAAA
>JAUZOH010000188.1 GCA_030706565.1 Bacteroidota bacterium
AAATATACCTGTATGTATTTTGAAGTAAGAAAACGGGAAACAGTTCCCAGAAAACCACCCGCACCGATAATAAGAATTTGTCTAAACATCATTCAAAATTAAAATTATTCGAAAATAGTAGGAGTTATCAGCTTATTCAGGCGGCTAAAGGCTAACCCCATAGCCTTGCCTGCAAAAATATTAAAAATATTCAAATACTTCTTGTTCTTACAACATCTTAAATTTTATGATTTTATAAAATTAAATAGCTCATTAAAGAAATGCTTATTTTTGTGCTGAAATTTATTTTATAAAAACATCGAAGTAATGAGATTTAAAACTCTAATTTTTTTGTTAGCATTTTCTTTTCCCCAGATTGTTTTTTGCCAGCATTCCAGGTTTGTAAAAATAAAAGGGACAAGTTTCATCAATTCCTGGGGTGGTAATTTATATCTTAAAAGCGTGAGCCTGAACTATTGGCTTGACCCTGATCTTAAATTATTTCAGCCAGCTGAGAAAACAAACCTGAAATCCCTGGAAGATTTGACAAAAGAAGCTATGGATTCATACCCGTCAAAGATTTTCTGGCATACCTTTCAGGATAGTTTTATAACCAAAAATGATCTGATTTTCATCAAAGGTTTACAATTCAATACGGTGAATGTCCCTTTCGACTGCAGAATGTTTGCACCGGGAACTTACCTCGGGAATACCACTCCCAGAGGCTTTGAATTAGTCAACCGGCTGATACGCTGGAGCCATGAAATAGGTATGTACATAATCCTTGACATGCAGGTAAATAACATTCAAAATAAAAACCAACTGGAAAACTGCCTGAAAGCATGGCAAAACATTGCCAAAAGATATAACAATGAATCTTTAATTGCCGGTTTCTATGTTCACCCCGCTCCGGCGGATAGCCAACAAACAGATTATGCCCGTCAGGTTTTTTACAGGAAAATGATTGCTGCAATCAGGCAGTTTGATAAGAATCACATCATTTTCATCAACAAAAAGCCGGAAGATTCAGCTAAATTTTATGAAAAAACATTTGATTCCAAACTTGCCTGCATTTTCCAGTCTGATACCTGCCAGGAAACATTTAAAAAATTTACGGCTTTCCGTGAAAAATTCAACACCCCTGTCTTTCTGGATATAAGTGAAGGGGAAAACTACGAATGGCTGGAGAAAACATATATCCATGCTGAAAAGAACCAGATAGGCTGGAACTTCCAACCTTATAAAAGAATTGATGAATACGGTTGCTTGTTGCGCGTTGTACCTCCCGCCAATCCAGAACTGATCAATGAATTTTCAAAAGGTCAAACCAATTTACCTGATAATTTGGGAAAGGGGGGGCAAAATGCCGAAGAGATGAAAAAAATGTTACACCAATTTCTCGTTAATTGCAGGTTTATAAAATGCAAGCCTAATACGGAATGCATCAAAGCATTGGGACTATTAAGAGAATAATCAATCCCGAATAAAATATTGTTAAACGGTTATGAATTAATTATTTAGTATATGCTGATTATTCTGCATTTTTTAATTAATATTGCATAATTATTAATTGGTTTAATTTTTGAGGGAAAATAAATCAATATTATAAAGAATTAGATAGATTTTAAATATTACATCATGAAGCTGCATACTGATAAACTCGTAAAAAAATATAAATCCAGAACTGTTGTCAAAGAAGTTTCAATAGAAGTTGAACAGGGAGAAATTGTTGGTTTACTGGGGCCTAACGGTGCGGGCAAAACAACCTCATTTTACATGATGGTTGGATTGATTCGTCCGTACAGTGGCAAAATTTATCTGGATGACCTGGATATTACCCATGAGCCCATGTATAAAAGAGCCCAAAAAGGCATTGGTTACCTGGCCCAGGAAGCTTCCGTGTTCAGAACATTAAGTGTGGAAGATAATTTACGTGCTGTTCTGGAAATGACTAACCTTTCGAAAGCTGAACAAAAGGAAAAGGTTGAATCCCTGATCGAAGAATTCGGTTTGCAGGTGATACGGAAAAGCCGTGGAAACCAGCTTTCGGGTGGTGAAAGAAGAAGAACGGAAATAGCCAGGGCTTTGGCTATTGACCCGAAATTCATTCTTCTGGATGAGCCATTTGCAGGAGTTGATCCTATTGCTGTTGAAGATATTCAGTCAATAGTAGCCAAATTGAAGACCAAAAACATTGGGGTTCTGATCACCGACCACAATGTTCATGAAACACTTTCCATCACCGACCGTTCCTACCTGCTTTATGAAGGGACCATTTTAAAATCGGGTACTTCAGAAGAACTGGCAAACGATGAAGAAGTCAGGGAAAAATACCTGGGACAAAACTTTGAATTGAGAAATATAGTTCCTGTTCAATAATACCCCTAATTTTCGTGGCCGTGATTTGGGAATGTTATAAAATTCTTGTAGGTTTGTATTAATTTTCACAAAAAGTATAAGTATATGCAAACAATAGATCAATACGATTTCAAAGGTAAGAAAGCGATTGTCAGAGTCGATTTCAATGTGCCTTTGGATAAAAAGACCCTGGAAGTTACGGATGATACCCGTATCAGAGGTGCTTTGCCTACAATTAAGAAAATAATTGGTGATGGCGGTGCTGCCATTTTGATGTCTCACCTGGGACGCCCTAAATCAGGCCCGGAAGAAAAATTCTCCCTCAAACATGTTGTACCCCAACTTTCAAAATTATTAGGTCAGAATGTAAAATTTGCCGGCGACTGCATGGGTGATTCTGCCAAACAGATGGCTGCAGGTTTAAAACCAGGCGAAGTATTGCTGTTGGAAAATGTTCGTTTCTATGAAGAAGAAGAAGGGAAACCCCGTCTTCCTGAAACTGCTACTGACGAAGAGAAAAAAGAGGCCAAAGAAGAATTAAAGAAATCACAGAAAGAATTTACTGCAAAACTTGCCAGTTATGCCAATTGCTATGTAAATGATGCTTTTGGTACAGCTCACCGTGCACATGCTTCTACAACCTTGATCGCTAGTCATTTCCCCAATAACTCCATGTTCGGGTACCTGATCGAAAAGGAATTAAAAGCTATGGACAAAGTCCTCAAAGCTCCTGAACATCCTTTCACCGCAATCATGGGTGGTGCAAAAGTTTCCGACAAAATCATGGTGATCGAAAGAATGCTGGACATGGTCGACAACCTGATCATCGGTGGCGGTATGACTTATACCTTCATCAAAGCACAGGGTGGAAAAATCGGAAGTTCTCTTTGCGAAGAAGATAAACTTGACGTTGCCTTAGACGTCCTGAAAAAAGCCAAAGAAAAAGGCGTAAAAGTATATCTGCCTGTTGATGCCATCAATGCTGATAAATTTGATGCTGCGGCCAATACCAACGTGTCAAAAATTGATCAGACTCCCGACGGCTGGATGGGACTTGACATTGCTGACGAAACCATTAAGATATTCAGCGAAGTCATTGAAAATTCAAAAACTATTCTCTGGAACGGCCCAATGGGTGTTTTCGAAATGGATAAATTTTCAAAAGGAACCTCAGCCATTGCACAGGCTCTTGCCAAAGCAACTGCCAAAGGCTGCTTCACGTTGGTTGGTGGCGGAGATTCAGTTGCTGCTATCAACAAAAACAAACTGGCCGACAAAGTTAGTTTCGTTTCAACCGGTGGCGGTGCAATGCTCGAATACATGGAAGGTAAAGAACTTCCCGGTATCAAAGCCATCAGAGGTTAATTTACGGATTAAAATACACCCGGCAAACCGGGAATTTTATAACTCACATAAGCCTTCAGAAGTCAGTCTTTTGAAGGCTTATTTTTTAAGTACTTCTGAATAAAATTTGCATTTAGGTTAATAAGCTTATTTTCATTATTTTTGAATTATTTAAAAAAGAGAAAATGGATTACATCGAAATTTCAGGATACAAATCAATTAAATCTGAACGAATTGATTTGAAACCCATCAATATATTAATTGGGGCCAATGGAAGCGGGAAAAGTAACTTCATCTCCTTTTTCGAATTTTTAAGTCATCTGTATCATAGAAATTTAAATGAACATATTGCCTTATCAGGAGGCGAAAATAAAATTCTGCACAAAGGGCAAAAAATAACCGATACCATTTCATTTAAAATCGAATTTGATAATGGGAATAACGGCTACTCGGCAATCTTAAAATTAGGTACTGAGGGTTTTGTATTTACTGATGAACGATTAATTTATCAAAGTGCTAAGGGTAAGGATATCAGTCATCATGCTAATGAGGCCGAAATCAAGATTACTGATAATTCCAGCGCAAAGTACATTATTAAATATTTGGAGGGGCTCAGGATATATCATTTTCATGATACAAGCAATAAATCACCATTTACTACATACAGGCACATAGAAAATGATTCCTATTATTTATATGATAATGGATCAAATCTGGCAGCATTTCTGTATCACATCAAAAATGATGATAAAATTGTTTATAACAATATTATTAAAACAATACAGTCTGTTGCCCCATATTTCCTGGATTTTAGTTTTATCCCAAATCAAGAACAATATTTAAGATTACAATGGAAAGATAAATACAGCGATACAATATACGGAGCGACAGATTTATCCGATGGAACTATAAGATTTATTGCTTTAACAACATTATTTATGCAACCTGATTTGCCTGAAACTATCATCATTGACGAACCGGAACTGGGCTTGCATCCTTCAGCCATTGCAAAACTGGCTGGAATGATAAAGTCAGTTTCTGCAAAAGGCTGCCAGGTAATTATTGCTACCCAGTCGGCCGAATTAATCAGCCATTTTTCTCCGGATTCAATCATTACAGTTGACCAAATCGACGGTTGTTCAAAATTCAAGCGTTTAAATACCGAAGAACTTCAGCAATGGCTTGAAGACTATACTATTGACGACTTATGGAAACAAAATATAATAACTTCAGGTCAGCTAAATTTCTAAAATATGACAAGAGTTATTATCATCTGCGAAGGAGAAACAGAAAGAGAATTTTGCAATAAAATTTTATTCCCTCATTTTATAAAAAGAGAAATTTCTTTACAGGCTCCCCTCATAAAAAAATCAAGGGGAGGCATTACAAATTGGGAAAGTCTGAAAAAAGATATAATCAATTATTTAAAGGATGAAAATATTTACGTCACCACCTTAATTGATTATTACGGCATACAGAGCAAACATCATTTCCCGCAATGGGATGACGCAGAAAATGAACCTGATAAAAATATCCGTATGCAAATTCTGGAACAGGGAATGAAAAATGATATTGATGACTCAGTTCGGTTTCGTTTTCTGCCGTACATTCAATTGCATGAATTTGAAAGCTTATTGTTTATTGATATTAATACTTTTTACCTGAATTTTACTAAAAAAGACATCATTGGAATTGCTGAATTACAATCAATATTTGATAAACATAGCAATCCTGAAATGATAAATGATGGGAATGAAACGTCACCTTCCCACAGGCTGAGTAGAATTATTTCCGGATATGACAAAATTGTTTACGGAAATATTTTAGCTGAAGCTATTGGATTGGAAAGAATCAGATCAAAATGTCCCGGGTTCAATAGATGGATAAATAATATTGAAAATTTGAATTCCTGAACCAGGTTGCCTTTTTATTACAACAACATATGATAAAATAAACAAAAGTCAGCCTATATTTGTTATAATTTGACATGACTAAAGTCACAAAACATGAGTAATCCTAAAAATTTTCCCGAACATATTTATAACCTCAACAAGGAATTTTGCCAGCCGGTTCCTTCATTGGTCAAAACACAACAGTTCATCAATGAACTGATGTATTTTCTTTTTCCCATCAAAAGTGACCGGAACCGTTCACTCTACGAAATGAAGACAAAATGGAGCGAATTGAAAATTCATTTTCGTGAATTGCTTTTCCCCCTTCAAAAAGAACTGGAAAAACCTGTAGAAGAACTTACCACCATTTTTTTTCAATCTATTCCGGCTATACACATAAATCTGATAAAGGATGCGGAAAATTTTCTCAATTGTGACCCGGCTGCCTATTCGACCGAAGAAGTTATTCTTTGCTATCCCGGCTATTACGGGATTGCGGTATACCGCCTTGCGCATGAACTATATAAA
This sequence comes from Bacteroidota bacterium, assembly GCA_030706565.1. Lineage (NCBI taxonomy): Bacteria > Pseudomonadati > Bacteroidota > Bacteroidota bacterium. Next base: position 6,102 of record JAUZOH010000188.1, read on the forward strand.
TTGAAAATACCGGTTATCCCCCGGGTAATCACCGAATATGCCCACGGTAAAACCGGTATAGACATCAACCCCGGGGCAACCATCGGAGAATTATTCTACATCGACCATGGAACAGGAATTGTAATTGGCGAAACGACCATCATAGGAAAATGTGTAAAAATTTATCAGGGAGTAACTTTAGGTGCACTCAGCGTTGCAAAACACATGGCCAATATAAAACGTCATCCTACTATTGAAGACAATGTGATCATCTATGCAGGAAGTACTATCCTGGGTGGAAAGACTGTAATTGGCCACGATTCCATCATCGGCGGTAATGTCTGGCTCACGGAAAGCGTTCAACCTTATTCCCTTGTCAGCCACAAACCCCAGACTTCCATCCGCGACAGTTTTAACTTTGAAGAACCCATTAATTTCGTAATATAGAGAACATTTAAAAACTGATACATAAAATTCAATTCAAATGATATTTCAAAATATTCTTCAAACAATCGGGAACACCCCAATTGTTAAATTAAACCGCTTATATCCCAATGACAGGGAGGTATACATTAAAGTTGAAAAAACCAATCCGGCCGGAAGTATAAAAGACCGTATTTCCCTGGCTATGATTGAGGATGCAGAAAAAGAAGGGATTTTAAAACCGGATTCAGTTATCGTTGAACCCACCTCGGGCAATACAGGTATTGGTTTGGCCATGGTAGCGGCCGTAAAAGGTTACAAAATAATCATTGTCATGCCCGAATCCATGTCGATTGAGCGCCGGAAGCTGATGTCGGCCTACGGGGCAGAGATTGAACTTACCCCACGCATTGGAGGCATGAAGGCAGCCATAGAAAAAGCCGAAGAGTTGGTCAAAGAACTTCCCCACGCCTGGATGCCTGCACAATTTGACAATCCTTCCAATTATAAAACACATATAAAAACTACTGCCCAGGAGATTATTAATGATTTTCCCAACGGGCTGGACTATTTGTTTACCGGGGTAGGTACAGGTGGACATCTTACCGGATGTGCCACGGCATTGAAAAAAGCATTCCCAAAATTAAAAGTATTTGCCATTGAGCCGGATCAATCGCCGGTAATTAGCGGAGGCAAACCCGCACCCCATGCCTTGCAGGGTATAGGTGCCGGATTTATCCCAAAAAATCTGCACCTTGAACTTCTCGACGGTGTCATTCCTATTAGCAAAGACGAAGCTTACGACTTTACGCGCAGGGTTGCCAGGGAAGAAGGAATAATGGTCGGCATTTCAACCGGTGCTTCATTGGCGGCCATCGACAAGAAGATATTAGAATTACCGGCAGGTTCCAAGATACTTACATTTGCCTATGATACCGGTGAACGCTATCTTTCCGTCATAGATTTATTTTAAGAGTTTAGATGTTCAATGATATGCCTTTGAGTGATTCCATTTTTTCCATAAAAACA
>JAUZOH010000189.1 GCA_030706565.1 Bacteroidota bacterium
CCTGTGAATTTAAGATCTGAAAGGCCTTGTCCGGATTATAATAATGCAGGTTGACAAAATCATACCAGCCCATTCCTTCCATGGCAAACTCAATTATTCTTTCCTTGAAAATCATATCCCAAGAAACCGAATCTACAGCAGGCAAACCGGCCCTGGTATGAACCTTATTAAAGTATTCAAGGATTGTTCCATCTTTTGTATAACCGGTAGTATTATTACCCAGTGCAGCTTCAGCATAAACAAGGTACATCTCTGCCAGGCGAAGCATGTATGTATCATTTGGATAACGTTGGGAAGCAGCATTCCCTCCCACATCTGCAGGTTTACCCACCACATATTTTTTGATAGCCGCAAAACTTCTCTGATAATCATAAACTGCCGGATATACAAATCCGCCTGAACTTTTATTTATTTCAGAATAGTAGGCACCGGGTAACATGAAAGTTGCTTTCAACCTTTGATCAAGAGTTTTACCTATCATAACCGTATCAGCATCATTAGTGGAATTTATGCCGTCATATTGCTTAAGCATCCACCAGGTAGCACTTTTATCCCCACCCCAACCGTCAACTGCAATATTTGAACTATATGCCAGATAGGCTGGAGCTGTATTTGAATACCCCCAATCAGAAGTATATGCCCATTGCAGTTCGAACAATGACTCCGAATTATTGTCATAAGGATAAAGAAAAAGATTGGCATAACTGCTGACCAAAGAAGCACCGCTATTTTTGATTACCCTCTCGGCATAATATTTGGCACTATCAAGAAATTCCTGTTTACGGGTAGTTCCGCTGGCTTCAACTCCGGCCCTGGTCAGGTAGAACCTGGCCAGCATACCTTCAGCCGACCATTTGGTAAGCCTGCCTGTGGCAGTTGCATTTTCAGGTAAATCCTCGGCAGCGGCACTCATCTCATTGGTGATAAATTTCCAGACACTTTTGCCCGTGTTTTTTTGAATGGTGGTATCTGAAAGTAAAGTAAGATTATTGGTAATCACAGGTACTTCGCCCCAGTTCATGACCAGGTAACGGTAAGCCAATGCCCTCATAAAATGGCATTCGGCAATAGCCTGTTTCCTGACAGCAGCAGACACGCCTGAACCGGCATATTTATTTATATTCTGTATGGCCAAATTTGATTGACCCACTACATTAAAAAATGCACTCCAGGCAGCAAGATTCTCCGGATTATCGCCGGTTGTATGGAATAAAACGTTGCCCCTGTCATTATAGGCAGAATAAGCAGTTCCTGCCCTGAAATCACCAAGATTGTAAGAAGCTTTATCATTATAATCAAACCAAACTTTACTGTACAATAATGATGTGGCAGCAAGCACTTCTTCATCGGTTTTATAAAAGCTGGCATCTGTAACCGAATCCTTGGGAGGCCTGTCCAGAAAATCTTTGGAACAACCTGCCAGTAAAAGAATAGGGAAGAAGATTATTATTTTGTTATATAAATTTTTTAAATTTTTCATAGTCCGGAATTTTTTAAAAATTCACAATTAAATTCAATGTATAAACCGGAGTCAATGGATAACGTCCGTAATCAACACCTATGGCCTGGTTGTCTGAACTTGCATTTGCCCCGACATAAGCACCTACTTCTGGATCATAGCCTTTGTATTTTGTAAATGTGGCTACATTCTGCGCGCTAAACATAATCCTCATATCTTTAATGATTTTCTGGAAGGTGAAGACAGAGGAAGGTACATTATAAGCCAGGGATACGTTCTTAAGTTTAATAAAGGAACCATCCTCTACCCACTTATCGGTAAATCTTTCCCAGTTGCCATTTACGTCACCGCTTTTTAATCTGGGAAGTTCGGCTCCCGGATTAGCAACTATCACATTGCCATTTTCATCTGAAGTCAGCCTTGCAAAATTTCTGGCAGTGTTGAGCAAATTCTGACTCAGATAAATGTGATTGGGATTGGAATTATACCAGGCCTGATAATTGAATACATCGTTTCCATAAGTGAAAGTAAACAAAACGCTCAACTCAAAACCTTTATAGGAGAAAGTATTTGTAAACCCGCCAAAGAATTTAGGCCAGGGATTCCCGATGTAAGTCTGATCATAAGTGTCAATTTTCCCATCAGGTACTCCGTCAGGCCCGCTGACATCCTTGTATTTAATATCACCTACCCAAACTCCGTTATCCGGATCGGTTGGAAGACGATTGCCACTATTATTAAGAGGAACGGCACTATTATTTATTTCATCCGTATTTTGGAATATTCCTTCCTGGATATAACCCCGGAATAACCAGGGAGCCTTACCCACTGCGGAACGTTGTGTCCAACTGTTCATCCACCAGGAACTACGATCTATAATTGCTGCATCAGAATAGAATTTTGTAATCTTGGTCTTAAATCTGGAAAGATTAAAATTCGTTTCCCATTTAAAGTTTTTGGTATCAATATTGGTCGATATTAATGTAAAGGCCCAGCCCCTATTTTCCAAAGCACCAATATTTACAACGGGGGCAGCTGAAGATCCCACCCCATAAGTTCCCATATAGTAAGGTAAGGGATTTCTCATAATAAGATTGTCCGTCTTTTTCTTATAATAATCAAATTCGAGCTGGATTCTGTTTTTAAATAAACCGATATTGGCTCCCACATTATTTGTTTTGGTTTCTTCCCATTTCAAATCAGGATTGCTATACTGTGAAGGCAGAAAACCTGTACCACCCAATCCGGAAGCTCCGGCAGCCATTGGGGAATAAATGCCGCCACTGCCCTGGTTGCCGGTAGTGCCGGTTTCAAGCCTCAGCTTTAATTCATTCATAAAAGGAATATTAAAGAATGGTTCCTTTGATATTCTCCAGGCTGCTGAAACTGCAGGGAAAGTCCCCCATCTGTTGTTTGAACCAAAATTGGAAGAACCATCTCTTCTGACGGATCCTTCAATGATATATTTTTCGGCGTAATTATAATTTAACCTGCCCAGGAAGGATTCCATTGCCCATTCACCTTCTCCTCCGTTATTGAATGCTGTGGTCGGATCACCTGCATTTATGTCTAAAATATTATCGGTCAGATAACCTTTTCTGCCTGATGAAGTGTTCTTCCATGTTGATACCTGCGATTCGTGGCTGACCATCAATTCAAAATTATGCTTACCAAATTGTTTGGTATAATTCAGAAGTTGGTTCCAATTCCAGTAGGTATTTACACTTCCCCCGTCGGTGTAAGTGGCTGTTGCATTAATTGCCCAGCCAATCTTATAAATAGGCACAAAAAGATTGGAATTAGCATAATTCAAATTTGTATTAAAAGATGTCTTGAAAGTCAATCCTTTTAACAAATCCAGATTCAAATCCACTCCGCCTAAAAATTGCCTGCGGGTATTGTTATTGGTTGTCAAAGCAGCAATAGCAACAGGATTAACGGGAGCAAATTGATTGGCCCCATTGGTTACATCGCCTCCGCCCCATGTTCCGTCAATATTTTTTACAGGAATTTGGGGAGTTAAGGTCAGAGCGCTATAAATAAGATTGTTATCGCTTGTTGTAAGAGTTTCTTTTGTTTGGTTAAAACTCAGGTTGGTACTTACCTTTATCCAATCCAAAGGTTTGTTGTCTAAATTTACACGGAAGCTGTACCTGTCGAAACCAGAACCTGCAGCCACGCCATCCTGGTTCATATATTCACCGGATATATAATATATGGATTTATCGGTTCCTCCACTTATACTGATCTGGTGTTTATACATATAGGCTTTTTTAAATAATTCCTTTTGCCAATTGGTGCCCTCACCCAAAAGAGAAGAATCCAAGAATTCAGCAGGTGTGGTTCCTCCTGCAATGGAATGGAATTCTTTTACCATTTCAGCATATTCTTTCAAATTCATTACGGAAAGATGTTTTGGAGGCAGCTGGACACTTCCCTGGAAATTGTAAGTTATCCTTGCCTGACCTGCTTTACCACGCTTTGTTGTAATTAAAAGGACGCCATTGGTTGCCCTGGACCCATAAAGAGCAGTAGCAGAAGGCCCCTGTAAAACCTGGATATCTGCAATATCAGCAGGATTAATGCCGGCAAGAGGGTTGGATGAACTTTGAGCACCATAGTTTACTGATTGCCCGGCAATTTGAACCCCATCGATTACATATAAAGGTTCATTGGTCCCGTTAATCGAGTTGACACCCCGTATAGTCACAGAAATACCGCCACCAGGCTGACCGGTATTTTGTATAATATAGGTACCTGCCGACCTCCCCTGTATAGCCTGTTCAATAGTAGTGTTAACAGTCTTGTCCAGATCTTTGGCTGATACTGAAGTTTGAGCTGTCGTCAGATCAGCCCGCTTGGCAGTTCCATAAGCCACAACCACTACTTCGTCCAGACTTTTTGCTGTAGGGGTTAAACTAACATTTACAACATTATTCCCATTAACACTTACGGATTCTGATTTGTAACTTAAAAAAGAGAAAATAAGTACAGCATTTTTTTCAGGAACATCAATACTGTATTTCCCTTTTGCATCAGTAATAGTCCCTTTAGTAGTTCCCCTCAAAATGATGCTCACTCCTGGCAATGTCTCACCACTAGATGCATCGGTAACTGTTCCAGTTACCCTGAACACCTGAGCATCTACTTTTACATACCCCACCAAACAGAGCATGAATAAAAATAGTATTAAACGTTTCTTCATTCGGTTTAAGATTAAGTGGATTAAAGTTTATTGTAAATACCAAATTTACTGCACATACACAAGATTAAAGGCTTCTTTTGTTACCTGCTTTTAAGATTATGTTTCATCCTGCAATTTTTTGTTACATTCTTTAAAGTTTATGTTAATATTGAGTCTGATTTTTCATGAAAATTTCCAGCAATATCCTATCTTAGAATTTCTTTTCAACCTTAAACCATTTGCACCTTAAAAACTCACTACATGAAAAAACTGCTTTGTCTGATAAGCCTATTGGGTTGCTTATTTTATGCTAAAGCACAACAGGATAAATTTTATACCCCCTATCAGGGTTTATCCAATACTTCATTTAACAAGATTACCCAGGACAAAGAGGGTTTTATCTGGATTGCCACCAATAATGGCCTGAATAAATTCGACGGATATAATTACGTCGTTTACAAACACGACCCCTCAAATGTTAACTCACTTGATCTGGATGCAGTCTTTGCCGTATTTGCAGACTCTAAAGGAAGATTATGGGTAGGTACAGAACATGGGTTGAATTTATACAAGCGGCAAAAGGATAATTTTTACCGTTATCCTGTAAAATATAAGGGTAAGGCTATTCATATGCAAATTACCGATATTTCAGAAGATAAAAATCAGAATATCTGGTTGACTACTTCCGTGGGACTGATTAAAATAAATACAAGAAATAATACTTCATATTTTTTCAACCATAAATTTGAAAATCAGGAATTATCCCGGGATTTGCTAAATGCCGAACTTTTTGATGATAACGGCTGTCTTTGGATAGGCAGCGATAAAAACGGGTTATTCTGTTATAATCCCTATACAAACAGATTTATTAATTACCGCCATAATAAAAACAGCAATTCACTTTGTGATAATTCTATCCTTTCTTTAGGTAAGGATGCACATGGGAATATTGTGATCGGAACAATAAAAGGAGGAATCAGCATTTTTAACATTAAAAGCCACACTTTCAGGACCATCTCTTATTTTCATACTCCCGGTAATCTGTTTAATGGAGGCATCTATTCCATTGCAACAGATAAAAAAGGAACAATCTGGATAGGCACCGAACGAAACGGATTAAAAATTCTTGATCCCGTATCTCTTACTCTCCATGATGCAAACCATGTCATTGACCTGGAAAATATAAATGATTCAAAAATTCATATTTTTGATGACTCTAAAGGAAATTTATGGTTTGGGATTGATTATGCCGGGATATATCTTAAAAAACAGACGGAAAAACCCTTTTTCTGTTTTAAAAAGATAAACAATTCTACTTTCAGCATAAGCAACAACATCGTCAAATCAATTCTTTATGACAGCAACCATAATTTATGGGTTGGCACTGATGGTGGAGGCTTAAACTGTCTCCCCGAGGGAGGGAAAACTTTTAAAAATTTCATCCATAATCCGGCTAATTTATCTTCCTTGCCTGATAATGCAGTAATTTCTTTATTTGAAGATAAAAAACATAATATTTGGACAGGAACTTACCTGGGCGGGCTTTCCATGTTCGACAGGAAACAAAACAGCTTTCACACTTATCTGATAGATCCATTAAATAAAGGAAGGGATTTTAATTATGTTACTTCCATCATATCAGACCAGGCCAACAACCTTTGGGTAGCAACCAACGGGGGCGGACTTCAGCATTTTGACACCCAAACCCATAAATATACCAATTACCAGACTATTAAAATAAAAAATAAAACCGTCAACCTTCCTTTGTTTCTCACCGCTCTTTTACTGGACAGGAATAATAATTTATGGTTGGGAAGTTACTATGGTTTATACTGCTGGAATCAAAACACTTCGCATTATAATGCCTATACAGCTGCAAATGGGAAAATCCAGGGAGACGCAATTTTTTGCCTGTTTGAGGATGTTGATTATAAAATATGGTTTGGTGCATCAAGTGGTTTGTATTGTATTGATGAAAGGAACCAGCATATAAAGAAATATACTACCTCTGATGGTCTCGCCAATAATTCCGTATATGGAATCTTAAAAGATGATAAAAATAACCTCTGGCTCTCAACCCTGAATGGTTTATCAAAATTTAACCTTAAGACAAAAATTTTCAGAAATTATTATACCTATGACGGTTTATCCGGGAACGAGTTCAGGCCTGCTTCCTGCTTTAAGGGGAAAAATGGGACTTTCTATTTTGGAGGGACATCAGGGCTGATTTATTTTCAACCCGACAGCATCCGCGAAACCAAAGGCTTCCCCACCCTGGTCTTTACCAGGTTTAAAATTTTCGAAAATGTAGTGCCTGTAGGGAAAAATTCAGAAGGACGAATTATTCTTAAAGAATCTATCAATGAAACAAAGAAAATAAATTTCAGACATATTGATAACAGCTTTACCATTGAGTTTGCAGCTATTGATTATAATGCACCGGAAAAAATCAGGTATGCATACAAAATGGAAGGATTTGACAGGAAATGGACAATAAAGGATTATAGTCAGCGATTTGCAAATTATACCAACCTTAATCCCGGTACTTATATTTTCAAACTGAAAGCAACAAACAGTGATGGTATATGGAACAGCAAAGACCGGGAAATTATTATTCACGTCAAACCTCCTTTTTGGGAATCCTGGTGGGCTTATCTTGTATATGTATGTCTGTTGTTGTTGGCTTTCTTACTTATCCGCAAACTCATGATTTTTAGGTTTACCATGAGGAATAATCTGCAAATTGAACGGTTGGAACGTGAAAAACTGGAAGAATTAAATAAGTCCAAGCTACAGTTTTTTTCAAATGTCTCACATGAATTCCGA
>JAUZOH010000190.1 GCA_030706565.1 Bacteroidota bacterium
AAACCTTCCAAATGATAAGCGTATTGGTTTTTCTCGGGAAAAACGTTATTCATTGCCGAGAAATCAAAGGAAACATCATTATCCTTGTAAGAAAGTACAATTTTCTGAGTATAGGCAATGGATTTTTGCAATACCAGTTTATGCCCATCCCCAACACCTACCGGTACAGAAATATTTTTAATCTTGAAATCAGTGACCACAGGTATGGGCATTTGCATACTTTTATGCAAATCGGAAGGTTTAAAAGCAGTTAATCCATTAATACTGCCGAAATACATTTTGCCCTCCGGATTTTTGAAACAGGAAGTCCAATAAAACTGATTGCTCTGCAACCCGTCGTTTACGTAATAATTTCTAAACGACCGGGTTTTAGGAGAATATTTTGACAGACCATTGTCTGTACTAAACCAAATGTCACCTTGATCATCCTCTAAAATTCCATAAACGACATTATTGGCGAGGCCATTATTCTCAGTATAATTGACAAAGTATTTCTTATGATCTTTACCATAAACCAATTTATCCACCCCATTTCCATAAGTTCCAAACCATAAGTTCCCCTTACTATCCTCGGCAATAGAAATTACATAATTTCCACTCAGGCTAAATTTATCAGAATAATTATTTGAGTAATAAACAGTTTTAATTTTTGCATTGTTATAATTAAAAGTAAAAATATATTTAGCCGGAATTTCATAGAGTCCAAATTTAGTCCCTACCCATAAATTCCCTTCCTTGTCTTGCTTAAGACAACCCACCTCATTAAAAGCCGGTATCCCCGCCTTATTATTAAAAGGATGAACAAAACGTTTGTTTTTACGGTCAAAAATATCCAGCCCTCCCTGGGTGCCCACCCATAAATTTCCGTATCTGTCCTCCATAATGGAAGAAACGAAATTATTGATCAGGCTGGAACGGTTATTTTCATTATGCTGATAGGAAATAAAAGAACCATTTCGTTTTTTTAGATCAACGATCTTATTCAAACCCTCGCCCCACGTGCCAAGCCAGGTATTTCCCTCAGAATCACGAAAAATAGCAGTAATAAAATTACTGCTGATTGAATTAGCCTGATGTGGCAAATGCACATAATGCCTGAATAATCTTTCCTGTTTATCGTATAAATTTAATCCCCCACCTGCAGTTCCTATCCACAAAAAGTTATGATCTTCAAAAATTGAATTAATCGTATTATGGCTTAAACTGTTATTATCAGAAGGATTATTCCTGTAATATTCAAATTTCTTCTGATAAATATTATATTTATTAACTCCGCCTTTATCAGTTCCTATCCAAATTATGCCATCCCTGTCGCTGAATAAACAATTTATAAAATCATTATTTAAACTATTGACATCATCCAAACTGTGCTTATAACCCGTGAAATTATTCTGCTTCCGGTTAAACTTGCAGATGCCGCCTAATGTCCCGACGATAAGATCACCTTCTTTGTCCTCAATAATGCTGGTAACCGTATTGTGAAACAAACTGTATTTATTATCCGGGTTATTGAAATATCTTGTAAACTGATCCGAAAAAATACTTTTTTTGTTTAATCCATACATGGTTCCTACCCACAGAATCCCCTTTTTATCCTGATAAAGGCTTAAAATCTGATTATTGGAAATTGAAGTGCGGATTCCTGAGGTCTGGAAAATTTTCACAGATTCGTTCCATGGATTAAACCGGCACAACCCCTGACTTGTACCTATCCAAATATTTCCTAATTTATCCTCTAAAATTGCTGATACCTGGTTACCGGGGAAAGTGCTCTTTATTCCGGGAGACATAGAATAATGTTTAAACCTGATATATTTTTGTTCGTCTGAACTATATACCAATTTATCTACTCCCCGGTCGTCTGTACCAATCCATAAATTACCCAGGTGATCCTGAATAATACAATTAATTTTAAGGCTTGAGATTGAATTATTTGAATGCGGATTATACCTGTAATGTTCTATGGTTTCTTTGTCAAGGACAAACTTGTCAAGGCCATTGTTCGTAGCAATCCATAAATTTCCCAATCTATCCTGGCACAAGGAATGGATAAAATTTCCAGATAAGCTGTTTCTATCATTAGAATTACTTTTATATACCTTGAAATTATAACCATCATATCTATCCAGGCCATTCCAGGTTCCAAACCACATAAAACCTTTTCTATCCTGAAGGATGCAACGGATAGTATTTTGAGAAAGGCCATCATCACTGGTAATATGTTGAAATCTATTATTTACCATCTGGGCATAGCCAAAGACCATGCCCAGAAAAAGAGCAATAAAGAAAGTAGTAATCTTTTTCACAGTTAAGGTTCTAATAGGTCAATAAACAAATATAGCAACAAAATTTTGTTTATAGTATAACCTTTAGAAGGTACCGCGATAATTAAAAAAATAGGTCAAAAAAAGAGTTTTGTTTTTATTTCTGACCTACTTTTTGCAAATTATTTCAACTGCTTGTAATAGACCAATGAATATCCCGGCAACAATTCCGGATGGAATATTTTGATCAGATCTTTCAGGATTACCTGGGGATGTATGATTCCGGACTCCCAATAATCATTGCCGCCATTTACATTAAGAATAGCATTATTATTGAATACCCTGTCATAATGGGCAGCTTTGAAATTTTCCAAACGGGGGTCCACAGACAATATTTCATTCAATGAATTTGCCGCACCTGAATTTATCCAGTAATCAGCATGAGAAGCTTTGTTATAAACAGTTTCTATATCAAGTGGAAAACTTTCGCGGGAAGGATTGTCACTCCACAAATAATTTGCCCCTGCATCACGGATAAGAGTAGCCAGATATGAGTCTCCGCCAGGAACATACCATTTGTCTTTCCAGGGCAGACCGCACAAAACAGTTGGACTGGTTTTAGCCTCCCTGGCAATACCTGCAAGTTGGATGTACTCCTTTTCAATTGATTTGAACTGTCTATCGGCCTTTATTTCCTCATCATAAAAAGCCGACATGAATTTTACCCATTCGGCTTTGGCCAGCGGACTACTCTCCAGATATTCGGCATTAAAAACCACTTTGATGCCCAGTTCGTGAAATTTATTCACATAATTCAAAATGTCGCCGCCGACACCATAAGTCATCACCAGATCCGGCTTCAGGCTTAATATCCGCTCGTAGTTCAGGCTCTGTTCGTAACCTACATCAGGGATCTGCCCATGGTCTATCCGGTATCTTAATTTTTGATTGTTCACAAGATTAGTACCTGAAATACCCACAATGGTGCTAGTTTTATCAATTAAATCGATAAGGCCAATATGAGTGGTCGACATGCAGACAATTCGCTGCACCGGAGTCCTGATGATTTCAGCATCTCCGAAATTTTCCTTGATATTTTTCCCCTTGGGTATTAAAATATATTTATAATGCATGCCCTGAGCCGACTGCCAGGGATTAAACACTTCCAATACTTTATAATCCTTATGGTACTCCAGGGTAAATCCTTTTGCATATTTCACAGATATGAGAGGATGAAGGGTCGCTTCATTCAGGTTAGAACCTGTTTTGTGCTGCCTGCATGAACAGGTAAGAAATAAAAAAAGACAAAAAGGGAGAACAATTAAAATTCGTTTTTTTAATCTCATTGAAAATAAATTCATTTTATTAATTAGCTATATGGCCAAATCGGGAAACATGACTTATTTGATCACGGAAATTTTACGAATAAGTTGTTTGTTACCCGAATTAACTTTTAACACGTAAAAGCCGTTTTTTATCCGGCTCAAATCGAGGAGGATGGTCCTAGTACCGCCTGGTTCAACCTCAGAAGAAACCATTTTACCGGTGATATCAAACAACCTGAGGGTTATATCGGTATTTGAAGTTTCAGCTATATTTACATAAAGATAATCTTTTGCAGGGACAGGAAATATGGAAGCTGCCAGTTCAATTTGCGATACCGCAGTTTCAGTGGTTGATTTCTTTGAGGAACAATCTACGGTCTTTAAATCAAGTGCAGTATTGAATCCATTGTTCATATCCTTGAAGGCTTTCCAACCGGTAGAACTATAGACATAGGCTGAGTTTAAACCCGTACTGCCCCTGTCTTTGGCCTGATATAAGGAGAAAGTATCCTTATAATTGTAATTTATTTCGTAACCAACGTAAAAATCGCCCTGGACTGTCACAACGGAATTAAACTCCACAAAATTATCCCCGGGATATTTCATGTTTTCCAGGGGAACTGTAACCGAAGCCAATTCACTCCCCGGGACATTGCCTCCTGCCCATAGTTTCACATCAATTGATGAATAGGCATACTGCCAGGCAGCTTTTGCAACATTTAAAAAGACACCGGTTATGTTTGATGAAGAAAATCCGGATATTTTTTCTGCGAAGCGGCTATATTTACCGGAGTTATGTCCCGTCCAGCTTCCCCATCCTCCGGAGAAAGGATAAACCGTAACTTCTTCCCCTGACTGAATATTAGTAACAGTATCGCATTGCTGTTTAAAAGCAGAATATGGATCAAGCCCGCCAATCTGTGTCACTCCGGTCGAGTTCGCATCCAGCCAGGCAGCAAGCTGGGACGAAGAAGCTGAATAATCGCTCCATGCACGGCTGAATTTTGAATAATAATCTTTATCAGGACTTGTACAATTAGCATCACCTCCGGTAAGAACGCCAACTATTTTATGGTTCTGATCAAACAATGGTCCTCCTGAAGATCCGCCCTCTGTACTGCCCATATTATAATGAGCTACAAACCAGTGTGAATTCTGGTCATAAGTATCCCCAAAATTCCCGGTTATTAAGGGGTTATTGTCAAATGAAATTTTTTTCACATCTCCTTCCGGATGATGAATGATAGTCCCTGACTGGGGTGCAGTAGTATCCCTGTTCCACCCTGCAAAATAGGGATGGTACGAAAAGGGAGGAACAGTGCTCAGTTCAACCAGGGCAAAATCAATTTTATCGGTTGTGGCCAATAATTTTGCTCCGGTCAGAGATTTTGTGGTAACGCCATCAGGCCCTCCGCAATAAGGGCTCTCGTATTCAAAGGCCATCAGCAAGGTAGATGCTTTATCATTAGTATCCACGCAATGGTTGGCTGTAAGCAGGTATGGCTTTCCATCTCCCGAAGCATCGTTAAGAAGTACCCCTGTACACAGGGTATTGCCATTGATGATTAACCTGCATACTGAATTTCTTTCATTTTGCCAGTTTTTGCCGGCATCACATGAAACATCAACCTGACAACTGCCCGAACGGCCATAGTTTCCGTCCTTTAAGGATACATGCCTGAAAATATTTTTGTAATCATGAGCAACCTGTCCAATGCTCAACTTACCGTTATTATTACAGGTCGACGGCACGAAGTATTCAACCACCAGATCATCTCCCCGTATTGGAGATACAGGAAGAATATGCGAATCACTATTATTCTTTTCAGTAAATGCCCCAAGTATCTGGGTTCTTTTCTCATCATACACAAAAACCCTTGCCCCTACGGGAAGTTCAAAATCATTAAAAATAACATTCAATGAATGAGCCCCTTTGGAACGCAACTCAATCTGCCATATCTTATCTCCATTGGCTAAGGTTCTCCATGCTCCCGAGTTGACTGTATTATAATTCACTGTAAAAGTTTTGGCAAACCTGAATGGCTTTTGCCTGTTGGCTTTTATTTCATTATCTTCCCTTATAAGGGCAAGAGTATCCACTTGGGGTAGATCAATCAGGGTAACAGCCGATTTTAAATTGTACTTAAAACTTTCAGGTATACCGCCATAACTGATCTGCCCGAATAAAGGGAATGCCAGATTAAACAAAAAAAAGAAAATGACGGTTGACTGTTTCATTTAATATTTTATGGTTCCTAATATGCTTCAAAAATTATACCAGCAAGTAAATATAGGCAGTTTTTTCAAAACACCGGAAATTATTAAAATAACATAGATGAGGCTTAATTATTAAAAGTTACCCCGTTTGGTCCGATACCTGTATCAAAAGAAGTTTTGAGTACTCCACTTTTGTTGAACACGTATGCTTTTCCATTTGCAGCATAGCTGGTAACCTGTAAAACATAAATATCACCATTTGCAGGATTAACCCCGACTGTGCCAGGTTCAAAAGAATAAGAAGTAGTTGAAGTTGAAATAAAAGGCTTGGACGGGATTGTGGTTGAAGAAACCGGCATCTGATAAATACCATCTTTTTCAGCAAAATAAACCGTTTTCTTATCCTGACTTATGGCAATGGAAACAGGATTAAAACCATCACCGGTATGGCCGATTACAAAGGATTTAGAAATCTGATTATTTGTAAGGCATACCAGTTTTGAATCAGTTTCATCGATAATTTTAGTCCAGGAGGCATCATATACCACCTTGCCCTCGCATAAAACCCAGACATTATTGTTGGCATCAGCCACGAGATTTACGGTTCCATCACTTAACGTGATGGTTTTTACAACTTTATCGGTTGACATATCTATTACTGAAACGGTATTGTCATTGCCATAATTTCCATTTGCCACATAAACGTAATTGCCAACCCGGATCAGGTTTTCAGGTTCAACACCAACAGCAATGGTATTCGTAATTTTATAATTCTTAAGATCCACAACATAAACACCGCCGTAAATTCCATTGGTCAGATAACCTTTGGTACTATCTACAGGAAGGAAATAACGGGGATAAGTTGCAGCTACTACTCCGAGGGTCCTGAAACTCTTCATGTCCAGCACCTCAAGTTTGCCTGAATTATTAACAGCCAGAAATCCCTTGTTGCCATAAACACAGAATGACTGGACCACATCACCGGCCTGGCGTCCATTGGCCTGATAATAAAGATTTGAGGTTACTTTGTCTGAATCGGAATTAAAATAAGTTACCGAACCATTACCGGCGCCATAAAGTCCTTCATTTGAAATAAAAGCACCATGAAGCAATCCGGCAGTCAACTGGTCATTGTTATTTTCCTTCTGGCAGGAAATAAAAAGAAACGGAATTAAAATGACACCTGTTAAAATTTGTTTAAATCTATTCATTTGAGTTAAATTTTATGGCTTTTACCCTATCTTTTGCTTCAAAGACATATCAATCGCCCCATTACGCAGTGAAAATTAATAAAGGAAGATAAAATAAAAGCAATGATTAATATTTGCGTTTATCTATTCCTAAATTCAAGCTTACGTAATATGTCCTTCCCGGCATAGCGTATCCGGGCATCAATTGATATTGCTGGTCAAATAAGTTGGATACTTTAAACTGAAGTCCTCCGTCTACGCCCCGGATTTTAAACGTATAACCCGCATATACATTGGAACAGATAAAAGAAGACATACGGTTGTAGATATCGTTATTCTCTGAAGAATAACGCTGGCCAGTGTATCCGGCAGAATAAGCAAGATAAAACTGCCTGTAACTTAAATTCATATAGGCTTTTGCAGTCTGCACAGGTACATAAATGATCTGTTTCCCAATGATTTCGCTTT
>JAUZOH010000191.1 GCA_030706565.1 Bacteroidota bacterium
ATTTGATTCAAGGAAAATCTGCCCGTCGGTAATGGATATCACGTTGGTCGGGATATAGGCGGAAACGTCACCTGCCTGTGTCTCGATAATCGGCAATGCCGTGAGCGAACCTCCACCTTTTACCAGAGGCCTGATGGAATCGGGTAAATCATTCATCTGGCTGGCGATTTCGTCTGATTCGATAATCTTGGCTGCCCTTTCCAGCAAACGGGAATGCAGGTAAAATACGTCGCCGGGATAAGCTTCACGCCCTGGCGGACGACGGAGCAAGAGGGAAACTTCACGGTATGATACGGCCTGTTTGGACAAATCATCATAAACGATTAAGGCCGAACGGCCGGAATCACGGAAAAATTCTCCTATAGCAGCGCCTGCAAAGGGAGCGTAAAATTGCAAGGCAGCAGGGTCGGCAGCGGTAGATGCGACAATTACTGTATAGGCCATGGCACCGTGTTCCTGCAAGGTTTTTGCAGTATTGGCAATACTTGATCCTTTCTGGCCAATTGCAACATAAATACAATAAACAGGATGGCCTTTTTCGTAAAACTCCTTCTGGTTAATAATTGTATCAATGGCAATAGCCGTTTTCCCGGTTTGACGGTCACCGATGATCAATTCACGCTGACCTCTCCCGATAGGGATCATTGCATCAATAGCTTTTAATCCGGTTTGTAAAGGCTCCTTCACCGGTTGACGGTAGATAACGCCGGGAGCTTTCCTTTCCAAAGGCATTTCGTACGTCGTTCCGGAGACAGGCCCTTTGCCATCGATTGGTTCGCCCAGGGTGTTGATCACCCTTCCCAACAAACCTTCTCCAACCTGAATGGAAGCAATTTTTCCTGTACGTTTAACTGTATCTCCTTCTTTAATTTCATCGGAAGGGCCTAATAATACTGCACCTACATTGTCTTCCTCAAGGTTCAGCACTATGCCTTTGATGCCATTTTCAAATTCGATCAGCTCATTGGATTCAACATTTGAAAGTCCATAAATACGGGCAATACCATCGCCAATTGTCAAAACTGTACCTACTTCTTCCAGCTCAACATCGGTTTTATAACCTTCCAGTTGTTGTTTGAGTATTTCCGAAACTTCAGCAGGTTTAATATCAGCCATATATTTGTATGTTTAAATTTTCCGGTCCAGGAACTTATTCCCTTGCCGGCATTTTATTTTACAATTTTGATACAAAAGTGAAATCAATCAGTTTACGTTTTACTTCTTTCAGATGATTTGAGATGCTGGCATCAAATTGCCTATCGTCAACCTTAAGAATAAAACCCCCGATTAAATCTTTGTTCACATTAGTATCTAGCTCTACTTCTTTCGTATTGAATGATCTTTTTATTAATTCAGAAACCTTATCGCGGGTTTCTGAATCTATTTCTGATGCAGTGGTCAGCACAGCAGCTTTAATTCCTTTATCGCTTCTGTATAAATCAATGAAATACCTGGCAATATCCCTGATAAAAGCTTCCCGTTTATTTTCTACCAGTAAATCCAGAAACTTCATAGTCAGTTCATTTATAGAACTTTTGAAAATGGCGTTTAAGGTTTTTCTTTTCTGTGAGGGCTTAGCTATAGGGCTTTCAATCATTCTCATAAACTCACTCACGCTGTTGCAGATCTTATAAATCAACAGCATGTCTTTGCTGATTGTATCCAGGATATTTTTTTCTTTGGATAGAATAAACAATGCTTTTGAATAACGGACCACTATTTTGCTCTGATTCATAATAAAAACCCTTCATTGATTGTTAAAGCCAATGACTTTAACTAATTTAATTTTATTTCTTTCAGTAAATTATCAATCAATTGTTTTTGCTCTTCCCCTTGAGATAATTTTTGCCGGAGAATTTTTTCGGCAATTTCAACAGACAATGAAGCAACCTGATTCTTAATTTCGTTCATGGCTGCAGCTTTTTCTGCCCTGATATTTTGACGGGCAGTTTCAGTGATTTTAGCTGCTTCCACAACAGCCTGATTCTTTGCTTCATCAAGAATTTTATCTTTCACTTCCCGTGCTTCTTTGAGGAGCAGATCGCGTTCTTTGCGGGCCTCAGCCATAATGCGTTGATTGTCGGCCTGTAATTTGGCCATTTGCTCTTTTGCTTTGTCGGCGCTTTTCAATGCATTTTCAATGGATTTTTCCCTATCCTTTAAGGCATTGAGAATAGGTTTCCATGCAAACTTCTTTAAAATTACCATGACGATGGTAAAGGAAAGAAGCATCCAAAATATTAAACCTATACCCGGAGTTACCAGTTGCATATATCTTTTATTTAAAAATATTAAAAAATCAAAACATCATAAACTTCTACAGTTGCGCCAACCGCACAACTGTAGAAGAAATTCCTTTTTAGATGAAAAGGATAAGCAAGCAAACAACGATAGCGAAGAAAGCAACACCTTCGATCAGAGCGGCGGCAACAATCATGTTTGAACGAATATCGCCTACTGCTTCCGGTTGACGTGAAATAGCTTCCATTGCGTTTGCACCAATGTTACCGATACCCAAACCAGCACCTATGGCTGCTATACCAGCACCTATCCCGGCACCTAATTTGGCTACACCGGCTCCGGCTGCTGCTGCTTGTAAAATTACTGCTAATAATGACATCATAATTGAACAATATTTAATTAATAAAAGTCCTCAAAACTATTCATGCTCTTCGGCGGTTGCCATTCCAAAATAAAGTGCCGAAAGCATGGTGAAAACATAAGCCTGGATAAAAGCCACCAATAATTCCAGCATGGTCATGAACATGGTAAATACCAATGACAGGGGCGAAATGGCATAACCCAGGTAAGCCTGCATCTGGCCGAAAATAAATATCAGGCTGAAGAAACCCAAGGCAATGATATGCCCTGCGGTAATGTTGGCAAAGAGTCGGACCATCAATACGAAAGGCTTGGTGAACAAGCCAACCAGTTCGACAATCGGCATCAGGGGAACAGGAATCTTCAGCCACCAGGGGACACCCGGTGCATTGTAAACTTCTTTCCAATAATGTTTATTTCCGCTGATGGTAGTCAGAATAAATGTAAATATAGCCAGTACCATGGTTATTGCAATATTCCCCGTAACATTTGCACCACCGGGAAAAATTGGAATAAGACCCAGCAAATTATTAAACAAAATAAAGAAAAAGATGCTAAGCAGGTAAGGCATATATTTTTCATATTTGTCTCCTATTGAGGGAATGGCTACATCGTCTTTTATGAAAAGGATGACCGGCTCAAACAAATTTTGCATCCCTTTGGGTGCAAGACCTTCCCGTTTTTTATAGGAACGGGCTACGTTGATAAAAATATATAACAACAAAGCCAGGCTGATAAATATGGCAAAAACATCTTTGGTAATCGACAGGTCTAAGGGCTTCAATTCACTCCCATCAGGCATGCTTTCAACCAGCTTCCCTTCATTCGCTTTACTTTCTGATATTTTAAAACCCTGATAGGAAGTTGCGCCGTGGTGTAATTTTGTGGCACAGAATATATGCCAGCCCGATATGTTGCTGTGAACAATGCACAACAGAGGTATGCTGACCTCTACTTTTTTATAAGTCAGGATGTGCCATTCGTAGGCATCGCCAATGTGTTCAAAAATAAATTTACCCGGCTGAAACTTTTTCTCCTGATTAGCGCTCTTGCCCTGAACCTCTTGTTCTGAATTTACAGTATTTGCCTGTTGCGGGAAAGAAAATTGGCAACAAAGAACAAGCAAAAAACTTAGAATTAAGCTTTTTAAGTAATATTTTTCATTTAGCCTCATCATATCCAAGAAAAATAAGACGTAAAAGTAAAAAAAAATAGATTGAATTGAATAAATTTTATTTCTTTTTCAATAAAGATAAAATTGATTTTACTTCATAAAATGTAAACATCAGGTAGAGAGAAAAAAAAGCGACCAGGAAAGCCGGGATATGACTCCTGTCGAAAAGGAGGTAGATAAAGATAAACAGTAGGTAAACGAAAAATTTCACAACCGATAGGGATATATACCGGTTAATTAATTTATTAATCCTTTGCTTAACGGTTTTTATGAGAAATGAAAAAATCAATGCATTGAAGAACAGGAAAAAAACCAATAAAACCCAATAAACTGAAAGGTAATATTCCTTCTTTAACAGATTTGTCGCAAAGCATACGAAAGCTATAAAAACTACTCCTGCCGAAATAAGGAGTTCTCCGGAAATGAATTTTCTTAATTCTTTTGCGGTTTCACTTTTTATAAAATTGGACATTTTACATAAAATAAGTAGTTATTTGAAATTTATCAAATCCTTAATTGCAAAATAAACAGCCAGAAATACCCCGACGATCGAAAGAATAACCGTAAATACTGGCGTTGTATGTAACCAATGGTCTAGTTTAAAACCGCCAAAAACGCTCAAAAGAATAATGACAAGCATCTGAAAGGCGATGCTTGAATACTTACCATAGTCTGTAAGTTTGTTCTTATTCCCTTTAAGCAGGTTTTGTTTCGCTTTCTTCAATTTGAACGGTTTTCCCGTCATTCATTTTACAATTTCCGCTAAATTTACAACCGGGTTCAATTGCCAGCTTGTTAATGGAAATATCTCCCTTTATGACAGCAGTAGCTTTTAACGAAAGCATTTCTGAAGCGGTTATTTTCCCTTCCACTGTACCTTCAATAACGGCATTGGCACAAATAATCTCTCCTGTTACACTTCCTGTTGCGCCTATTACAACTTTCCCTTTTGTGACCAGATTCCCTGTAAGAATTCCATCAAAACGCAAATCCCCGTCTGAATTCACATCACCTTTAATAGTTGTACCTGCACTTACCTGATTAATCGAATTTGATTGAGCATCAATTTCATTGAATTTGGCCATAAAAAAATATTTAAAATGAGAAATTTGACAAACGTATAAATTGATGTCACAAATGTATTAATTTTATAAACAGACAATAAAATTTTGCAATTTTTTAGGGATGATTTTTTATTTCTCATCTGCATGGAAATAGCTCTCAGCAATCCGGATATCCAGGGGCGTTGTAATCTTTATATTTTCTATATTTCCGTCTACAAGATTGATTTTTTCACCGGCCATTTCTACTACACTGGCATCATCTGTAAATAAAGGAGAATATCTCTTTTTATGGTATGACTGAAGCAGAATTTCACTTTTAAAAACCTGCGGGGTCTGAACAATTTTATATTTGGAACGGTCGACCATTTCGCTGTCTTGGCCGTTTGTCATCCTTAAGGAATCATTAACCGGGATAACCGGTATTGCAGTTCCTGATTTTATGGCTGTTTTAAAGCAGCGGTCAATGGTTTCTTCACTAACCAAAGGCCGTACCCCGTCGTGAACGGCAATGATACCTTCTTCTTTGATCTCCGCCAGCGCATTTTTTACCGATTGAAAGCGCTGCAAACCTCCCTTTACGACATCATGCGGAATGGTGAAATTAAATGTCCTGCATAGCTTCTTCCAATATGGAATTTGGTCTTCAGGCAGGGCCAGGATAATTTTAATTTTCTTATCGTATTTGTAAAACACCAGAAGGGTACGCATTAAAATAGGAATACCTCTTACTTTTAAAAATTGTTTAGGAATACTTGAATTCATCCGTTTACCCGATCCTCCTGCAACAATTATTACAAATTTTTTTGGCATGTTGTTTTAAAATTTAGGAACCAGCTGTTTTAGATGATTTAACCTTGAAAATAAGTTGTGAACCCTTAGCTTTTATGTTTCTGAAATAGTTTATTGATTTTGCCCGCTGAGATTGTTCCACCCCTGCGCAGTTAGCGCAATGGTTTGTCCGTCACTGGTAATCAGGCTGGAGCCTTCACTTTTTTCTGTCATATGACCGATAAGTGTTATACCTGGAAGCCCTTTTATTTTGTCGTATTCTTTCAGTGGCATGGTGAAAAGCAATTCAAAGTCTTCCCCTCCGTTTAATGCTGCAGTTACAGGACTAATATTAAACTCCTCGGCCATTAAAATAGTTTGCGGGTCAATGGGGATTTTGTCCTCGAAAAGTTTACAGCCTTTGCCCGAATCATGGCAGATATGCAGGATATCTGAAGATAAACCATCGGAAATATCAATCATGGAAGTAGGTTTAAGATTCATCTCCTTAAACATTCTGACCACATCCCTGCGGGCTTCAGGTTTGAGCTGGCGTTCCAGGATATAATCGTGGCCTTCGAGGTCGGGCTGGAAACCGGTGTTCTCCAGAAACAGCTTCTTCTCTCGTTCGAGCAGCTGCAAACCCATATAGGCTGCTCCAAGGTCTCCTGAAACACAAATCAAATCATTATCTTGAGCGGTATTCCTGTAAACAATATTTTCTGTATCTGCTACTCCAACGGCAGTGATGCTGATGGTAAGCCCCGTGAGGGAAGTGGACGTATCGCCTCCAACCAGGTCTACTCCGTATTTGTCGCAGGCTGTATATATCCCTTCATATAACTGTTCCACGGATTGCAGGGAAAATTTATTGGAAAGGGCTATGGATACAGTAATTTGTTTTGGCTGGGCATTCATGGCATAAATGTCCGACAGGTTTGCAATTACGGCTTTATAACCCAGATGTTTTAAGGGCGTGTATACCAGGTTGAAATGTACCCCCTCGACCAGCAGGTCGGTTGTCAGGATGGTTTGTTGATCTCCAAAACTTAAAACTGCGGCATCATCGCCCACTCCTTTTTTCGTTTCGGGGTTTTTTATTTTTATATTTTTGGTAAGATGATCGATCAGGCCAAATTCTCCCAATTCGGCAAGGCTTGTCAATTTATTTTCGTTGCTAAACATTGATTTTAAATATTAATTTATTCTGGTTTTGTTATCTTTGCATCCGTTTTTAGAATCATTCTAAATAACAGGGATGAAATTCAACAAAATCCTTTTATTTTTGTTAATCAATAGATGTTTCCGATTATACAAAGGTAATCATTTTTTAATTTAAGCTTTAATTATCCCTTCATGGAGAGGAAGCGGGCAGATAAAAGCATCCGGTCCGGGGGAAAGAGGAAAAGTATTATGAAAGAAAACCAGGATGACATACTTGGAGAAGTTACAAAGGGTGAATATAAATATGGTTTTTATACCGACATAGATATTGAAAGTATTCCAAAAGGGCTGAACGAGGATATTATCCGCCTTATTTCCAGGAAAAAAAACGAACCGGATTTTATGCTTGACTTCAGGTTGAAGGCTTTTAAAAAATGGAAAACGATGAAAATGCCTGGGTGGGCTCATTTGCGCATTCCAAAAATTGATTACCAGGATATCATCTATTATTCGGTACCTAAAAAACGGGCTCAGCAGGATAATGACCAGGAAATTGACCCTGAGCTTAAAAGTACCTTCGACCGCCTTGGAATTCCCCTGGAAGAGCAGAAACAACTGGCCGGAGTAGCTGTTGATGCCGTAATGGACAGTATTTCTGTTAAAACAACTTTCAGGGAA